>CAYTGY010000099.1:0-9976 GCA_964437265.1 uncultured Spirochaetaceae bacterium
GGCGTTGGTCTATGCCGAGGTGCATCGGCGCGGTGGAATCGTCAAGATCCACTGCGACGTTACGAGTCGCGTGATGACCGATCTGAAAGTCTATGATTATTTATGGGTCGGCGAAAGTGTCGGCGACGGCGATCGGTGCCGGCAGGAGGTGAAGAATCATCCGCCTTACGTTGTGCCATGCTTGGACATGAGCCGTGCCAGAATTGCATCGGAGGATGATTTGTATTTGCACGCCATCCCCTATCTGCAGTTTCCGTTGCTGCTCGCCGGACGACCGGTCACCGGGGAGCGCGCGATGGTTCCCGGCATCGAATATCCGCCCGAAGAGAAATGCTTCTGGACGCGCCATCTCCGGGCAATGGCCAGGCATCGCGAGCTGCACCCGGAAGGACCGCATAGCTACGGTTGGTGGGATAGCGTTCCGGGGCGTCTGGAAGCACGGCCGACCCATGAGCGATGGCTCAAACAGTATCAACCGATGGTTGAGGAAGGAACGTGGGCCTGGCTGGAGATTGGTGATAGCGATCTCTTAGTTGAACCGCTTGCCAAAGATGTTGTTGCCTCGGTGTTTGCAAATCGACAGTTGTATTTGGCACTGGCGAATTACAGTCAGAGCGCGGCTATTGTGAAGACTGCGGATACCTATGCGTCAATGAACGATCTGGCGTCACCTCCTTGCAATCATTGGGAGCTTGCCCCGCGCACATTGATGTTACTCCGACGTGTGTAACTGATCAAAGAAACCGAAAAGGACTGGCACAGGATCACGCGATGGCAGCAACTGGAACTCGTCCGCAAAGGACGTGTCTTCAAGGACGGTGAGTTGGTAGCGAAGGAATCAGCCGCTTAGGATCGGAGTCTGTGAAGGGATGCCCATCCACCAAACTTGACAGTATCCCCGACCTCGTCGTGGCGGATGAGGTACAGCAGCAGGTCCAGCGGCCCGTCGGAGACAGCGAGGCTCACGCGGTAGTCAGGCATGGTCGGCTCATACCGCCGGAACGTGCCGGCCGGTACGGGTTAGCTCCAATGCACGTCGAGGAAGAGCGGCTGGTTGTAGGGGATGGGCTGGTCCCAGCAGATCGTCCATCCGCCCTGGTCCTGGCCCTGAGACAGGCTGCAGGCGGGGAGCCATCGCCCGCCCGGGCTCAGCCGGTGGATCGACTCGATGCGGCGATCATCGGCCAGGCGGAACGTCGCGTACTCCCAGGCGTCCAGCGAGAGGTTCATCAGTCCCAGCAGCGAGCGGCTGTCGTCGTCCATGCGAAAGGTCCACGGCCAGACGCCGCCTTCGACGAGGCCGGGCAGCTGGCCCCGCCAGAGCCAGTTCAGCACCGCCGAGAGCTGCGCCTTGCGATGCGGGTGGAAAAACGCAATGCCGGCCGTCGCGTCGTAATCGTGGCTATGGACGACCACGCGCCCGCCGCGCGGTGTTTCGCAGGCGATCATCGCCGGGGCGCGGCGCGCCGCGGCGGCATCGACGAACGAACTGATCACGCGGGCCCGGCCGGTCGGCGTCAGGCGGCAGAGCTGCATGTTTCGCTCGAGGTTCGGCAGGAGGCAGGTGACGTAACGCCCGTCCCTGCCGCCGAAGGTCGCCTCGTAGATTTCCTCGGCCGACACGATGTAGTCCAGCGTGTCGGCGTTGCAGGCCGGCTCGATCGATGCCAGGCCAATCTCCTCGCCAAAGCCGCGTTCGGCCAGGACGGCCGCGGCCGGTCCGTCCAGCAGCAGCCCCCGGCCCGGACCGAGCAACTCGGCGATCTGCTCGTCGGACAAGGCGCGGAGGACTTGCCCGCAGGTGGCGACGACCGGCTCGGGCTGGTAGGTCGTGGCCAGGCCATGTCCTTCCAAGGCGTGCATCATCGCGTAGCCGTCCTCGGCCAGGGCGGGGTAGTCCTGTCCGGCAGCCAGTTGTTTGGCGAAGCTGCTTTGCGGGTGGTGCAGCATCTGTGTGCCGCGGATGCGCCCGGGCGGGTTGGCCCGGCGGGCCAGGCCGGTAAAGAAGGGCTTCTTCTCGGCGAGGAGTCGGCCGAACCACGGCTCGTCCTGCATGGGTGAGCCCATGTGGTCGAAGAGGTTCAGCGTCACGCCCGCGCAGCCCAGCGCGAAGGAGAGGGTCGCCTCGAGGAAGGTAAAGGCGGTGCTGTTGGCGTAGCGTGTGAAGGGAACGTTCTCGACTTCGGTCTGCTCGACGACGCCGGTCGGCAGGGCGTGGCGGGTGAGCTTGATCGAGTCCTGCGAGTAGTACAGCCCTCGCATGGAGGATTCGGAGTAGTTGCCCATCGTCGGGCGGGAGACCAGCGTGCGGCCATCGGCCAGGGCCTCGGCGAAGGCGTCCCAGCGTCGGCCTTCCAGGCAGTGGTTCCGTGGGCCGGAGGACATCAACCCCAGGTGCGTCTCGGGCGAGATGGCGTGGACCGTTCGAGCGAGCATGGCCACGGTGTCGATCATGATCTGTCCCTGGAGGTCCAGCCACGCCGCCCGCCAGGGGTGAGGCTCGCCAGGGCTCAGCAGTGCATCGACAAGCTGCCGACGAGTGACGTCTTGGCCGACAAGCTCGCCGAAGCGGGCCAGGTGGGCATCGCAGAAACAGGCGAACGAAACCGGGGCGTGGTTGAACGTGCGGATGTCGTCCTCGACCCAGACCACGCGCGGGTGGGTCTCGGCGTAGAGGCGCCAGACAGCCTGGACGTGCTCCTGCCAGGCTTCGCTGAGCGGACAGGCGCAGCAGGTTGTCTCCTTGCCGTCGTGGCCGACCATGAAGCCCATCGTCGGAAAGTTCGTCCGCTCGTCGCGGCCGCGGTCGTTATGACCCATCGTGATCCACGGGTTGATCGAGTAGGCGATGTCGATGGCCGCCAGCCGCTCGCGGATTTCCACGAGCTTGGGCTGATAGTTGCGTACCCACTCCAGCGGTGGCTGGCCGTGGGTGAACTCCTCGGTGTCGACCTTGACGATGACCTCGTCGACGCAGTAGTTGGGCAGTAGTTCGATCAGTTCGCGGAGGTTGGCCTCGAAGCTGTGCGGCGGCAGCGTGCGGCGCAGGGCGTACCAGGGGGCGGTGTTCAGCGGATGATTCGTCTTCTTTTTGGGCATGGCGTTGCCTTTGCGGAGACAGTGATGTTGCGAGTTGTCGTCGGGGCGGGGCGATTCCCTCGAACTCGGCCGGCTCGGCCAACAGTCGCAGCAGGGCGAAGATGTTGCATCCGGCGGGGGCTTTGGGCTCTTCCAGGCCAGTCGCGTCGGTGACAGAGATTGCGAACTGCGGACGTCATTCGGCGGTTGTCGATAGAGTAGCATTCTTCGACTCCAGCCTGGATTGCGATGGCTGCATTGTCCGATAACGTACTCATTGTCTCTCCGAACGGACGCCGAGAGTCTTCGATACAGCGGTTCATCATCATGCTGTAGCTACGACGACCGTTCAAGTGTGTATGGATGGTAGTCAATTCGTGCCACCGGGATTTCTCCCGAGCGAACGTCCAGGAACGGTTGCCCCTCTCGAACGCCGGCGAGCGCGTATCCGGAGTTGGTTGCCAGAAACGTGGTGAAGTCGCCATGCACCCGAGGCGCAACCGCAAGAATCTTCTCTACTGCGTCGTAGCGGATCCCCGATAGCGCCTGCAGAAGCGCATAGGACGACATGGCACGAGCGTACCAATAGCCGAGTTCGTACTCGGCAAAAGGATTGCGGGCTACCCCAGAGTAGCGCGCCCTCGCGGCTCGCACAATGTGCAGGCCCTCCTCCACCGATCCCTTCATGATCAGGTGCGCCGCCACCTGATACTCGATACCCGTCCACACTTCTTTGCCATACCGGACCGGCAGCGAAGGTTCGCCGCCCTTCGGCCACGAGCACAGAAGAAGTCCGGCCTCGCCACCCAAGGCATAGCCGGGTCGCTGTGGGTTGGCGTGATTGGCCAAGCTTGGTCGGAAGTTGTAACGGTATACGGATCTCAGATGGCTCTTGACTCTCTCATCGTCCACCACATCGGAGATGCCTGAGAGCTCTGCCATCCAGATGCCGAGTACCCCGTCCGAGATGCATCCGCTCCCGTATTGGTATCTGGGCCCTTCGGCAGCAACAAGCGCCGAGAGCTCCGGTGATGCGTCTTCGCTGCCCTCAGCTCGTTGTCGGTCGCTCCCTTCCGCATTCATCGCCTCGAGATCGGTCCATCGCACCTTCTGGAAGAAGTACTCCCCATTGTAAAGGTCCTCTTCCAGCGCGCGACGCCCTCGTGCCAGCACGCTTTGGTACTGCGAGACGTCTTCGTTCAACGCGCGGCCCATATGGATCATCGCTTGGAGTGCGGCGAGGTAGAAGGCGGTGCACATCCCGTCTGGGCCCCAGAACTCGTGGTCGTAGGTGGTATGATGCGGTTCTTCCAGGACGCCTTTCTGGTGGGGGTCCCAGGTGCGCATGCAATAGGAAAGGCTCTGCGTTGCGGCAGGCCACAGGGATCGCAGCCACGCCAGGTCTCCAAAGACTCGCCAATCCCGATACAGCTTTATGAGCCCGCCGAGCTGACCGTCGGCGGCAGGGGTGGGGGTATGTTGCCCACGACCAATAGGAAGTGGCGTGCGGTAGTCTTGTCGCCCCTGGTCATCTTGGGAAACCATGAACTCGGTTTCCCGCAGTGAACGCTCCAACTGCGGGAAAAGGTGACATATCGCCTGGGCGTAGTTCCACACGTGCGTGCACGTGCCATGGCAACTACCCTGGTCGTCATGGCAGCCCTCCCAACCCCAAAGTCGCCCGTCGGCCTGCCGCAAGACCGTCGGGGACTTCAGGATGGACAGGTTCGCCGCTGCCGCTTCAATGGCCTCTTCCGGGAGTGTAGAAGCGAAAAACGAATCGCTGAACGCCAGCGTGGCGCTCCGGAGCTGCTCGTAATGGGCCTTCCAGTACAACGCGACCTCATCGGCGGTTCGAAATCGTCGGGCGTACCACGGGACGTAGGTCTCGCTATCGGTGGTGAGCGCCTGCCCACTTTCCGCCGGATAGCCAACGCGGAGCCCTGAGACCGGCACGTACCAAGACAGATAGACGCGAACCGTCTTGTCTTGCTCTGGACCAAGAGAAAACGGTACGTAGAGGCTTCCACCGGGACTCGGCCGTTCAGTCCCCACTACCCCGTTTGCCGGCATCTTCCCCGAAGAGATCGCGAGCCACAACATCGATAGGGTGTCGAACCCGTCGCCACGGAACCAGCAGTGGTCTACTACCGCATCGCTTTCATCCGTCCATACCGTAAACCATCCGCCGGCTTCCGGTTTGTCCGACAGCGTATCCTGCGAGAGGCGGAATCCGTCGTCCGTCGCCTCGACGCCGTGGCCGGTGTCCGCCGCGCGCATGAAGTTCGGGCTGTGAATCGAGTAGATCGCATCCACTGTACTGCTACCCGTATTCCGGAACCGGTACTCCAGTGCCGCCACCGGAAGGCTTGCGGAGTCTGCATCGCCTGGTACGAAGGGACTCCAGCCGGTGACCTCCGCCGAAAGCGGGAGGCCCTCCTGGTGGAAGTTGACGGTCGCAAACGGGAAGCGAGCGGTCATCGACGAAGCCGCAAGCCGCGGCAGACCGTACGTAGTACCCCCCAAGCCGTCCCCGGCCCCCGCTCGCGGTCCAGACACCTTCCAGCGCTGGACGGGCCCCTCCAACAGACGGGCGCGGGGCTCGTCACCGGCTGTGTATAGACATGAGAACATCCCAGGTTCGTGGTATAGCTGTGGCCTATGTCGCACCGAAACGTGGTTCAACGCACCGGTAGCCTCGATACAGATGGTCCCCGCCCCCATCCCGCCCATTGGAAAGGCTGGGTAGGACACGCGTTCACCGTCGTAGTACATAAGATCCGATTCTCGCTTCGCCATCAGCTTGCCTCTCTGTGTTCTTTCATTCCTTCAATCCACCAAGATTTATAGTACCCCCTCCTTTCCAGCCAGATGATAGGAGGATTTATCTCGGAGCACAAGCGCGAAACACTCGCGCGTCGAGAAATTCTGCCCAACCACCACATCGATTGCATTTCTCGGTTTGCATTCCGTTCGACCGCGTTGAGAACGGCGGATGGTTCATGAGAGCAAAGGCGAACGCCACGGACCCATTGCTTAGGGCGTCGATCACGTGTGGTGGGCAGGGTTTGGTTGCGCGGCGCAAAGATGTCGTGGTCCTGACGCGATCGGGGGTCCCAGGTGATGTTGACGAGGGACGGTTTCGTATCGGTGCTTGACCAGTCCAAGGCGACGCGGGATTCGGTACATCGGGGGGTAGTGTCCACTGTAGTGGTGTGATTTCGGGCGGAGGTTCAAAGGTTCAAGCAAGCCACCGCCGTCTCCGGTAAGCTGTGAATCGACGAAAACTAGAGCCCGTACACTTCATGCGAAACGCGCTCTCATACGTCCCGAAGAAACAGCACGCGATGGTGGCCACGATCATCCGGACTGCCTTCGTCCAGGAATCCGCCGAGGACGCACAGACGACCTGGCGTGAGACCGCCGACCAGGTGCGACAGCGATTCGAGCAGAACGAGGAGTGGCAACTCACTCGTCGCTACATGAGCTATGAGAGCCTGGCCAAAGTGGTCAAGCCTGAATCGACAGAACGCTTGTTGGAGAAGCAGGCGGTGGCGTAACCACAGAAACCTGCCGGCCGGTTCCTTTGCCGCGCAAACGAATCGACGACATGTCAACACATCGCGATTGCGCCGGCCTCGGGGCAGGGCTAGCATGGCTTGACAACCGGGACCGTGTCGGCTACAGCCAGGCGCGGCTCGGTCGATCCCGTACGAACAAGGAAGGTAGGTATGACAAGACGAAGGAGAAGGCACACCGGGGCAGGACTCGTCCTCGTGTTGGTGTTGGGGGTGGTCGCCATCTTTAGTTCTTACGCCACCGGGCAGGCGGAAGGATGGGACGCGAATCCAACCGCGCTTCCGGCAGGGTTCAATGACGGACCACTAGAACCGTTCCCCGAGACACTAATGATCGACATGGTCGTCGGCTATGGCCCGCCGGAGCAAGTGGATAAGTATCCTACGGGGATCACGCCGGAGAACATGCCGTGGAACGACATGCTTCTGGAGGAACTGAACATCAAGATCAACTGGATGTGGACGGTTTCACGGGAGCGTTTCGACCAGCGTTTTCGTCTGGCGGTGGCGTCCGGAGATGTGCCTGACATCATGTACATCAGCTATCGAGATTTCATGGACTTTGTCGGCGCCGGTGGACTTCAGGACTTGCGCTCCGCTTTCGAACGGTTGGCAAATCCGGGTATGAAGCAGCTGTACGAAGCCCTTGACAACGCGCCTCTGGAGATGGCTACGTTCGACGGCAAACTGCAGGCCCTTCCCTACACTTTCGAACCCACACAGGCATTCCAGCACGTGTACATCCGGCAGGACTGGCTCGATGCGCTGGGGCTCGAAGCGCCGCAGACCTTCGAGGAGTTCCAAGAAGTCGCACTTGCATTTGCCAAGGAAGACCCCGACGGCGACGGAGAACACGACACCGTGGGACTGGGGCTGTACAGCAACATCTACTCCCCGGGCATGTCTATGGACGCACGTGGGTTGTTTCACGGTTTCGGAGCCTACCCGTACGCCTGGCTGGAACGTGACGGCGAACTGGTGAATGGTACCATCCAGCCGGAGACTCAGGACGCTCTGGACTTCCTGCGGTCGCTGTATGCGCAGGGAGCCCTGGATCGCGAGTTTGCGGTCTTTAGTGTGGACCAGATCGTCGAGCGGATTGTGGCCGGGGAAGTGGGCATGGTCTATGGCGAATGGTGGGTTCCGGCGTGGCCACTAAACCAGTCTTTCGCGGCGGATCCGAACGCGGACTGGAAGCTCTACCGTATTCCTTCGGTTGACGGATCCCCGGGAAACACGATTACCGATGAGAACCTCTCCACCGATTACAACGTAGTGAGTGCCGACGCCTCACCTCTGGTAGCTGATGCGCTCATGAAGATGTTCAACCTGATGTGGTCCGGAGCCGGTGCGGATGTGGACCGTCTTGCAGCTCAGAACGAGAAGTACGGTGAATCGCCGTGGCTGTGGATACCCATTCGCCTTCACACTCAACTGAACATTCAGCGCCACTTGGGCGCCAGAAGAGCTATCGAGACCGGTGACCGCTCCCATGTGCCCACGATTCCCGGCCTCGAGGCGCAACTGGAAATGGCCGATCGGTGGATGGCCGCCACGGGTGACGCCCAGGACTGGGGCGTTTGGTACAGTCGGGTGGCCGAAGACGGCGGCATGGGTGCAGCCATGGAGATCCTCGAAGAGGGACACTATATCGAGAACAGGTTCTATGGTCCGCCTACTGAGACTGAGTTGGAGAAGGCTTCTACGTTGAATGATATGACCACAAAGTTCTTTAGCGACTATGTGATGGGCTCGGTGCCCACGGACGCCTGGGAGGATTTCGTTGCCGACTGGAAGAACCTCGGCGGCGATGCCTGGACCGAGGAAGTGAACCAGCAGTTCTCGGAGTTGCGGCAGCGATAGCGTGCCAGGTGGCCCGCAGCGCGCTTGCAGTCTCACTCAACGGCACTCCCGCCTCGCGCGGGGGTGCCGTTCAAGCTCGAGGAGATGGTATGAAACCGACAAGGCAGACGGTTCGGGTAGGGACGTATCGTCAGTATCCGTTGCACCTGATGCTGCTTCCAGGAGTGGTCCTAACACTCATCTACGCCTACGGCCCCATGTTCGGCGTCACGATGGCGTTTCAGGAGTTCAACCCCGCTCTTTCCTTCTGGGGATCGCCGTTTATCGGTCTGGGGAACTTCGACTACGTCTTCGGCATGCCAACGTTTGGTCAGATAATCCGGAACACCCTCGTCCTTGCCTTTCTGAAGATCGTGTCCGGATTGAGCGTTCCCCTCGTGTTGGCCCTCCTGATCAACGAGGTACGCCACAATGGCTTCAAACGAGGCGTTCAAACCAGCTTCTTTCTCCCGTTCTTCCTTTCGTGGGCGGTGCTTGGGGGCATCTTCCGCGAGGTGTTCGCTCTCGATGGCTTGGTAAATGAGTGGATAGTGCCGCTGTTCAGCGACGAGCCTATATTCTTCATGGCCAACAATACATGGTTCCCGGCTATCCTGGTGGTCACCGATACGTGGAAAGGCATGGGCTACAACATCATCATCTACCTTGCTGCAATAACGAGCATCGACCCGACGCTGTACGAAGCGGCCGTGGTTGATGGATGCGGCCGCATTCGAAGGATGATACACATTACTCTCCCGGGCATGCTGCCGATCATCATCCTTCTCGCCACCCTGGCGATCGGCCAGCTGCTGAATGCAGGATTCGAGCAAATCTTTATGCTGTACAACCCAATGGTCTACGAGAGTGCGGACATCATCGATACCTTCGTGTATCGGCTCGGGCTCATCAACGGACAGCTGGCACCGGCCGCGGCCGTAGGGCTATTCAAATCCGGTGTGTCCCTGGTGCTCGTTGGAGCTGCATACTTCCTTGCGTACCGATACAGCAACTACCGGATATTCTAGGAGAAGGACCCAAGCATGAAGGAGAAAACGATATCCGCCCGCGCATCTGCCGTGACGAACGCCGCCTTTCTCACGTTCGTAGCAGTCCTCTGTCTCGCTCCTATGGTGCACTTGCTATCGATGTCCCTGTCGGGAAGCAGTGCGGTCCTCTCCGGGCGCGTAAGCTTCTGGCCGGTCAGTTTCACAACCGCCGCCTACCAATACATGGTTGGGGAGTCGAAGTTCTGGAACGCGCTCTCCGTTACCCTCCTGCGTCTGCTTGTCGGGGTTCCGCTGAACATGATCCTGGTGGTGCTTGTCGCCTACCCGCTTTCGAAGGAGGTTGCCAAGTTCAAGGCTCGGACTGCGTACGCATGGTTCTTCGCCGTGACGATGTTTTTCAACGGCGGCCTGATACCCACCTACATGGTTGTGAAGTTGACCGGGCTCATGGATACCGTATGGGCATTG
>CAYTGY010000100.1:0-336 GCA_964437265.1 uncultured Spirochaetaceae bacterium
AAAGGTGAGCCCGTTGCGGTCCAGCAACGCCTGGATTGTCTCACCAAGGGCGCCCACCGCGAAGTTGTACACCCTCCTGCCGTCCATCTTGAGCTTGGTAGCCTCATCCGGCGTAGTACCCGGGATACACGGTGTGCGCGATCCGCCGGCCGCGCGCAGCAGCGAATCAGCCCCGCTCCCACGGGATCGAAGCACGGAGTCCAGGATCCCGGTCTCTTCGCTGCCTTCACGTGCCTGCAGCACGGCCGCGCCGGCGCCGTCACCAAAGAGGACGCAGGTGTTGCGATCCTTCCAGTTGAGGATCTTGCTGAAGACCTCAGAGCCAACTACCAGCAC
>CAYTGY010000100.1:346-9942 GCA_964437265.1 uncultured Spirochaetaceae bacterium
ACCGTTGCCGCGGCCCCCGAGCGGACAAACGCCGCGCCGGTTGCCAAACCGTAGATGAAACCGGTGCACGCGGCCACCAGATCCATCGCGCCGGCGCGTTCGGCGCCAATTCGGTGCTGGACAATGCTTGCCGTGGCAGGCAGGCCCGGGTAGTCCGGCGTGGAGGTCGCCAGCAGCACCATGTCCACCGCTGCCGCGGCAACGTCGGCCTGCTCCAGCGCAACCTCACACGCGTCAACGGCGAGATCTGATGCCGCGACATCCGCTCCGGCGATGTGCCGATAGTGGATACCGGTGTGTGAATAGATCCACTCATCTGAGGTGTCCACTATTGTCGCCAACTCGTCATTCGACACTCTGCGCGGAGGGATACAGATCCCGACACCCGTGATCCGTGCGCTTGGACTCATGGAGCTACTCGAACTCTTTGAAGAGGTTGACCGCGCTCTGCGTGGTGTCGGCGATATATGTGTTCAGATCTTCCGCCGTTACGTCACCTGGGTCAGGGCCGGGGAAGCGTCGCTTCGCCTCTTCCAGGTTCTCCGCGGTGATGAAGCCCGGAATTGGCGTGAGCGGCTCGTAGTCGCCAATGGGGTCAAGGGTGACGTATCCATCCGCCAAATCCGCCAGCAGAAGATCCTCCTCGTAGCCCTCCGAGTAGACCGATGAGTAGATGGGGATCTCCGCAAATGGGGAGTCTGCAAGCATGAATCCCCGGTTTCTGGTCTCTTCCGGAAGCTCCTGAAGCGCGGAGTCAATGGCGCCGCCCGCCGGGAACGAGTACCCAATGCGGCTCCGCGACTCCGGAACCGGTCCGTGGATCAGTACCGTGGCCGTCCGGTCCGGTGCCCACTGCTCGACTATCGCGCCGGCCCGCTTCTGCCCCGGAAACCCCGCCTCCTCGATGTTCTGCTCATACGCCAGCTGACGGTAGGAGGTAAACGCGTGCTGTTGCTGGGTGAAGATCAGCGCCTTGGTGCCCGTATCCAGGAACTCATCCCGGATGGTCTCCGCCATGACCTGATCCGGGACTCCTTCCGCGAACACTTGCCGGATGATCTCCGGGTTCTCCACGTCCCCTTGAGCGGTGATGACGCTGTAGTCCTGCCGCACGTTGAGCCCGATCACCAAAAACGGCTCCTCCCCTGCGGTCTTGCGGCGGTTCACCTGCCACGCCGCGCGGAGCACATCCACGTACTCCTGGTAGCCCAGGATCACCATGTTGTTAAAGAGGATCCGGTGTGCACCCGCCTCATCAAACGTGGTGGCCGTTACCAGCTCGTCCAGCGCTTGCTGATCAGCGCGGAGCGCGTGCTGGAACCCAAGGGCGTGCACTCCGGCTCTGTCCAGTGCCGGAATCAGGTCCGCGATCAGGACCACCTGCTCGCGGGTGAATCCCGACTCGCCAATAAACACGATGTCGTAGCGGTCAAAGAGCGAGACAACGTAGTCCACCGCCGGTGATGCATCCTGCGTCAGAAAGGTGGTGAGCGTTTCCATACGGTCGCGGGAGAGCCGCACTTTTGGAACAGCATCCGGTTCAAAGAGACTGAAGGGATCAATGAAGAAGAAGATCGCGACCGCGATCGCGATGAAGATGACAGCTCGAGAACGCGACTGTTGCATAGTTGGTGAGTATACCCTGCAGGCTTTCATGCGCCTACCGCAACGTCGGAATGCGAGTGATCCAGTCAGCTTGACATGGGCCGATCTATGGTGCTAAGGTCGCCGCGCTATAGTCACAGGTGGGTACCGTGAGACGATGCTTTCTATTTCCTGGTCAGGGAGCCCAATATCCCGGAATGGGACGGGATCTCTACGACTCCTCTTCATCCGTACGTGAGCTCTTCGCCGCCGCCTCTGAGCAGGCCGGCAGAGATCTGGCGACGCTGATCTTTGACGGCTCAGAACAGGATCTCTCCGCCACCGATGTTTCGCAAGTCGCCATAACCGTGGTCAGTCTCGCCGCGCTCCGTCTTCTCACCGAGCGCGGGATCACCTCCGATGGCTGCGCCGGGTTCAGCCTTGGCGAGTACGCCGCCTTTGTGGACTCGGGCGTCTTGACCGACGAGCAGGCGTTGCGGCTGGTTGCCGAACGGGGCCGTATCATGGAGCAGGTTAGCCGCTCGTTGGACACCGGTGACGAGCGGCCGGGGATGGCTGCGGTAATTGGGCTTACGCCGGAGACCGTGGCGACCGCGCTGGGAGCGGAGCTCGCACAACGCGCGTTTGCCGCAAACCTCAACAGCCCAAAGCAGACGGTGATCTCAGGGACCGCCGGAGGGCTGGCCGCCGCAGCGGAGATGCTCACGGGCATGGGTGCGCGACGGGTTATCCCGCTGAAGGTCTCCGGTCCCTTCCACTCTCCGCTGATGCAGGACGCTCGCAATGCGTTCGGTGAGGTGCTCGCCGATGAGCCGTTTGCGGATCCCATGAAGCCGCTCTACTCAAACGTCACCGGGGCGGTGGTCGCGCGTGGGGAAGAGATCCGCACGCTCTGTGCGCGCCAACTCACCGAGCCGGTTCGCTGGATTGACGAGGAGCGGACCATTGCCGCCGCGGGGTTTGAGCAGCTGCTCGAGGTAGGGCCCGGAACCGTCCTGGCGGGACTGTGGAAGACGTTTGTGGGTGCAGAGGTTGCTGCCGAGGGGGATCAGCCGCCGCTTATCTGCGTGCCCGCCGGCACCATGGAGCAGATTGACGAGCTCGCAGGAGCGTAGGGGGAAAAGATGCTGTTGGAGGGGAAGAACGCGCTTGTCACCGGAGGATCCCGGGGAATTGGAGCCGGCGTGGTGAAGACCTTGCTGGGCGCCGGAGCCTCGGTTTGGTACGTCTCGCGCTCGCGGAGTGCCCACCATGCAGCGTTCGCGGAGATTGCCGCTTCGCTCGGCGTGTCGGTGCAGTATGTGGCCGCGGATCTGGGTGACCCCGAAGCAGCCGAAACGGCCGCATCGTTGGTGGTCAAAGACGCCGGAACGGTAGACGCTTTGGTCAACAACGCGGGGATAACGCGGGACAACCTGCTCTTCCGCATGTCCGTTGAGCAATGGGATGAGGTTCTGGACGTCAACCTCCGCAGCGCGTTCTTGATGAGCAAAGTGGTGGTACGTGCCATGGCACGGCGGCGCAGCGGCTCAGTCATCAATGTGACCAGCATTGTGGGGCAGATAGGCAACGGCGGTCAGGCGAACTACTGCGCCGCAAAGGCCGGTCTTATTGGCCTCACTAAGAGCATGGCGCGCGAGGTTTCCGGACGCGGTGTGCGGGTCAATGCGATCGCTCCCGGGTACATAGATACAGAGATGACGCAAGGACTCACCGAGGAGCAGCAGGCGCTGATCAAGGAGCAGATCCCTATGGGACGTGTGGGGTCTCCCGAGGACGTAGCAAACGTGGTACTGTTTCTGGCGTCCGATATGTCGGAGTATGTCACCGGCCAGGTGATTCAGGTGGCCGGCGGATTGGGGATGTAGCATGAGAAGACGTGTAGTGGTCACCGGCCTGGGTACGGTTAACCCCGTGGGCAACGATATTCCCAGTTTCTGGCAGGGGCTCTGTGAAGGCAAGAGCGGCATCGGGCCCATCACCCGCTTCGACGCGTCGGGGTTTCCCGCAACAATCGCGGGTGAGGTGAAGGAGTTTGAGCCGCGAGACTACATGGACCGCCGGGACGCGCGGAAGATGGATGTCTTCTCCCACTATGCGGTTGCCGCCGCGCTGCAGGCCATGAAAGACGCGGACCTCTACGACGGCGACTACGACAAGGACCGTACCGGCGTGGTCCTGGGTGTGGGCATCGGCGGGTTCGAATCCCTCGAGGTCTCCTACGAAACCATGTTCACCAAGCAGTTCGATCGCATTCCCCCCATGACCATCCCAAAGTTGATCAGCAACATCGGGCCGGGAAACGTGGCCATCGCCCTTGATGCGCGCGGTCCCGCCTACTCGGTGGCAACCGCCTGCGCCTCCGCGACTGACGCCATCGGCAACGCGTACCGTTGGATCCAGGAGGGGCGTGGCGAGGTCATGATCGCCGGCGGCGTGGAGGCGTGCATCACCCGGATGGGCGTCATGGGGTTTTGCGTCATCCAGGCACTGAGCACCAGCTACAACGACCGTCCCACTGAGGCCTCCCGGCCGTTCGACAAGGACCGTGACGGGTTTGTGATTGGAGAAGGAGCGGGTGTCCTGGTGCTCGAGGATCTGGAGCACGCGGTCGCGCGCGGCGCGCGTATCTATGCGGAGGTGGCCGGGAGCGGGATGACGTGCGACGCCACGCACCTGACCGCGCCGCACCCGGAGGGCCGCGGGGCGATCGCCGCTATGCGAATGGCGCTGGATGACGCCGGGATGCAGCCGGAAGCAATAGACTACATCAACGCGCACGGCACCAGCACGCCCATCAACGACCCAACGGAAACGGCCGCCATCAAGGCCGCATTCGGTGAGCACGCATACACGCTCAAGGTCTCCTCCACCAAGTCGATGACCGGCCACTGTATTGGAGCCGCCGGGGGGATTGAAGCCATCGCCGGCATCCTGGCGTTGCGCGATCAGTTTTTCCCGCCGACGATCAACCTGCACGAGCCTGGAGAAGGCTGCGACCTGGACTACGTCCCGAACACCGGCGTATCCGGGGAGATCAACGCCGTCATGTCGAATTCGCTTGGATTTGGCGGGCACAACGGTGTGATCATCTTCAAGAAGCACGAGTGATGAAACGAACCCTGCTCAGTGTAGTCGCCCTGATGCTACTAGCCGTTCCGGTAGTTGCCTGGACGCAGGTAGCCATATTGCAGTTCATCTGGCCGCTCTTCCTGAGCCAGCTGACCTGGCTCATGGGTGTCCTGGGCTTTGTGTTCCTGCTCTTCCAGTTCGTGCTCTCCTCGCGCCTGCGCATCGTTGAGCGCGGGGTTGGGCTTGACCGGCTGTTTGTGGCGCATCGGCTAAGCGGCATCATCGGGTTATCTCTGGTGCTGGTTCATGCAGGTGCCCGAACGCTCTGGGAGGTGATCCAGAACGGGGTGATCTCACTGGGGACCTTCAAGCTGATAGGCGTGCTGGCGTTCATTGTGGCCGCCGTGGCTGGATTGGCCGCCCTGACCTACAAGGGGCTGGGGCTGAAGTACGAGACCTGGAAGCGCATGCACGTTGCGAACTACCTGGTGCTCCCGGCCGCCTTCGTCCATTCGCTGTTGATTGGCGCACCGACTCTAGGCTCACTACCATGGTTCCGGGTGTACTGGTGGGCGCTGATGGGCATCTACGCCCTGGTGGTGGTGTATCGGTTTGCGCGCCACTTCTACATCCGTGCCCATCCTCACACCGTGGCGGAGGTGCAGTCGGAGAACCATGACGTCACCTCGCTCTTCTTCTCAGGTCCGCCGCTTGATCACAAGCCCGGCCAGTTCATGTTTGTCAACGTGGAGATCAACGGGAAGATTTGGGAGCAGCATCCGTACACCATCTCCTCAAGCCCCACAAGTGACCGGCTGCGGCTCTCCGCCAAGGCGATTGGAGACTTCAGCTCCGCCGTTGGTGATACCACCGCAGGCGCCACCGCCTTTGTTGACGGTCCCTACGGCGAGTTCAGCTTCCTCAATCACCATCCGGAATCGATTGTCTACCTCGCCGGCGGCATTGGCATCACGCCGTTCATGAGCCAGCTGCGCTACATGCGGGACAAAGCGGTATCCATCCCAACGCGGTTGATCTGGGGAAACAAGACGGCTGCGGACATTTGCTTTGCCAAGGAGCTGGATCAGCTGACCCGCGAGTTGCCGGACTTCTCCTACGTCCACGTCATGTCACATGATCCGGAGTGGGAGGGTGAGAAGGGGTTTGTGACCATGGATCTCATCAACCGGCACTGCACCATTGACGAGCACACGCACGTCTATCTGTGCGGTCCGCCCATCATGATGACCACGGTCACCGCAGCGTTCAAGACTACGGGCTTCCCGATGCGTCGTCTCCACCAGGAGCGATTTGCGCTATAACGTCCTGATCCAGTCCCAGCTCAACGGCCAAATCCAGTGCCGAATAGCGGTTGCGAAGATAGCGAACCCACTGGAAGGCGTGCCGGACCCATTGAGGCGCCACCTGGACATGCTCCGCCGGGAATCCGGCATCCAGAACAACTGATAGGGCCTGCTCAATCTCATCAAGGGCCGGCCGCGCCCGGGCCACAATCTCTTCCCGGTGGTCCAGAAACGACCGCCGTCGCTGCCGGGCCGCCTCACTGGATAGACCGCGGCCGGCGGACTCCTCTTCCATCTTGTCGATGTACGGATGCATCTCCTCCGGCACACGCTCACGCCACTGTGCTTCGCGCCGTACGGCTTCATTGACCGGGGAGAAGGATCGTGCGCGCTCCACCTTCTCAAAGATGGTCCGATACGCGCCGGCAACAAAGATGGATGCGTAGCCAACCAGAATGCCGTGCAGGTCCAGTGACTCCGGGACCCCGGTGGGCGCGACCTCCCACAGGTGCGCAATCGTGTGTTCCGCGCTCGCCGCGGCGCGGGAAGAGCCTAGCCGGTGCATTGCCGCGCCGGTGACCAGGAGTGCGTCCAGGATCTCCGGCGCGGCGGCGGTCAGCCCGTTTCGACCCAGGCCGGCCAGAGCGGTGCGCGCGGCGCGGGCTGAGCAGTCGGCGAGCATACGGTTGAAGGGCTCACCGGTTACCAGATGCGACAACTCCCAATCGAACCGTGCCATGAGCTTCGCGATCAGGTCTCCGGCGCCGGCAAGGGTGAGCAGGCGCGGCGCACGCCGGATCACCGCATGGTCCGCCAGTATCACCGACGGAGCGGTCGCGGGCGGTGTCCGGTGGTAGCCTGAGATGCGCATGGCGGATTTGGCGGAGGTGTAGGCGTCAACGCTTGCGGCGGTGGGCACCGCCACCACCGGCACGCAACAGCGATGCGCGGCATACTTGCCCAGATCGCACAGCGTGCCGCCGCCCACCGCTACCACCACGTCCGCAGCCGCCGCGGCCATCTCCGCGACAAGGCGGTCGCCCACCTCCTGCGCCGGTACCGGACGCGGGACGGCCGGCAGCACCGTCTCACCGGCCGGCTGACGGCCGGTGCGGCGCAGCGCCTCTTTCAGGGCGGAACCGGCGGCCGCTTCGGTGTGCTGGTCGCTCAGCACCCACGGCCGCCTCCATGATCCCAGCGCGGCGTCAACTGCGGCTCTGCCGCCTACCTCGGCCTCCACAAGCCGTGCCGGCCGCGTGCCGATCCGCGGCTCCATACGGTGGCGTCGGTTGTGGGTTGCTGTTCGGTACCGTTCATAGAGTCTCACAATTTGCTTCTCCCGACTGCCGGCGGATGAGTACGTTCTCTTGGTGAGTATGCAGCCTATTTCAGTCATCGTCGACTGCGACAATACGCTCGGCGTCCGGTACGCGGAGATTGACGACGGTCTGGCGATCCTCACGCTGCTTGCGCAACCGCGGGTCACCGTCACCGCCGTCACCACCGCGTTTGGCAACGGCACCGTTGACCAGGCGCTTTTGTGTACTCGCGCGCTCCTAGAGCGGGTGACCATGGATCCGGGGCGTCCGCCGGTGTACCGCGGCGCGGCGCACGCCGGGGACACGGACACCCCGGCCGCCCGTGCGCTGGCGCATGCGGTGGCGGAGCGGCCCGGCCAGATCACCGTCATCGCCCTTGGCCCGTTGACCAATATCGCGGCCGCGGCCGCGCTGGACCCGGCGTTCTTTGGCAACGTGGCCGGGATTGTCTGCATGGGCGGCTACGAACGGCCGCTGCGCTTCGCCCGTCGACCGGTGGCGGAGCTCAACCTCTCCGCGGACGCCCGCGCGGCGGCCACCGTCTTGGAAGCCCCCTGCCGCGTGGCGCTCATGAGCGCGCAACTCTGCCTCCAGGCCCAATTCGCGCCGCGCCACCTGGCCGCGCTCTGGCTGCTCCCTCCGTGGCTTGCCGGTGCCATCCTGGAATGGTTCACCGTCTTTAGCTACCGCGTGGGGAGCGCGGGGTTCTACCTCTGGGACCTGGTGCCCGTGCTCTATGCGCTCGAGCCCGGACGGTTCATCCGCCGACGAGTACATCTGACGGTGACCGGCGGAGTGCTCGCAACCGGACGCCTGGTCTACACCCCTGCCGGGTCAACGGACGCCGGTCTCGCGGGGGTGGTGGAGCTGCCGGTGCGGATTAGGCGGGCGTGGCGGATCCCGGGGCAGGCGCTCTTCTGGTTGCGGTCAGCCACGCGGGCGTCAGCCGGGCGGGCTTCATCCGTGCGGCGACTCGGCGTGGTGCGCAAAACCCCAAAATAGTGATTGAGGAATATTGTCAAAAAACACAATTATGTCATATAATTTGTAGTAATGGGATCCATGGTACACAGCCCGCGAATCTTGGTTGTCGATGACGACGAGCCGCTGCGCGCGATGGTCACGCGCATGCTCGAGTCCGCAGGTTACGACGTTCGTCAATCCACCGACGGGGTTGCGGTAGCCGCAGCGCTCCAACACGAGTCGGTTGACCTGATATTGAGCGATATCTCAATGCCTCGCCGTGGCGGCGTGGAGACACTGATTGAGGTCCGGAAAGACCACCCGCTTCTACCGGTGGTGTTCATGACCGGGGTGTTTCCAACCGACTCCGGACCGCTCTTTGATCTCGCTCATGCGCTGGGTGTTCGGCATCTGATGCAGAAGCCGTTCACGCAAGAGGATCTGCTGGGCGCGGTCGCAGACGGGCTTTCAGAGGTTACCGGGGGCGCGTCCGCCGCGCCCACGGAGATGCAACCGGGCGTGTTTTTTGTGAAGCCCCGCCCGTGGATTGCAACCGAGGCTGCAATAGCTCTGACAAGGTCCGATTACGCGGCATATCTGTTGGAGGATCCGCTCTCAACGGCGGAATTGGCGGCGGCTGTTCCAGGCTCCGTGCTCCTGATTGACGTTGACGAGCCCGCTACCGGGTGGCCGGCGATCATTAGACGGATACATGAGCGTGTTGCGGTCCGCATTGGGGTGATCTCCAGCCACGAGCGGTCAGCGGTCTTTGAGGAGCTGCAGCGAGCGGGGCACCTGGAGTTGGGATACCTGCAGCTCGAAGGCGACCCGTCTGAGAACCTCAATGCTCTGCGAGATGTGGTGCGGACCGCGGAGGTTCCGCGACGCTCCCGCGGTCTGCGGGTGGCCTGCACGAACACCCAGGGGGTTCTGGCACATGGCGATGCGAGCCGTCCCGTTGCGGTCACCGAGATATCCGCCACCGGCTTCACCTGTCTGGTGGACGAGGCCACCGAGTTCAAGCCCGGGACTGAGATTGGGCGCATCAGCATTGATCTTGGACCTGAGGATCTTGGCTGTTCGGGAACGGTTGGGCGCATTCGCATGGGCGTGCCTGTCGAGCTGTCGATTACCTTTGACCGGCCGCTGAGTCCGCACGAGGAGGAGCTGGTGCGCGGGTTCATGCTGAACCGGCTCCGCTCCGGCGCCGAGCGCCACATTGGCACGATGCTCTGGCGCCATGGCGCGGAACTGCTGCTGGCCGGGCCGCTGCGGCGGTTAGAGTGGGGGCTCCTTGGCGTTCTGGCCGGATTTCTGACTTTGTTAGTCTCAT
>CAYTGY010000101.1:0-9908 GCA_964437265.1 uncultured Spirochaetaceae bacterium
GCGAGCGGCGCCACCGGTAATTGCCGGGCGTGTTCGGGAGGCGTTGGGTGAGGCGGCGGCCGGCGGCACCGGGGACGGACGGGTCTCCGCGGCCGGCCCGTACCTGAACATATTTCTTCCGCGCCCACAGTATACGAGCCACGTGGTGTCAGCCGCAGTGACCGCGGCGGAGCGCTTTGGCAGCAATGCCTCAAGAGCGCGTGCGCGCATCATGATCGAGTTCTCCTCTCCCAACACCAATAAGCCATTGCACTTGGGACACATGCGTAATGACGCATTGGGAGAGAGCGTGGCGCGCATCTTGAAGGCATGCGGCGCGGACGTCCGTGCCGTCAATCTGCTCAATGACCGCGGGATCCACATCTGCAAGTCAATGCTGGCGTATCAGAAGTTTGGTAATGGCGTGACACCGGAGCAATTGGGGCGGAAGAGCGATCATTTCGTAGGCGACTACTATGTGCGATTCGCAGAATGGGCCAGAGAAGACCCCTCCGCAGAGAGGCAGGCTCAGGAAATGTTGCGCAAGTGGGAGGCCGGCGACGAAGAGGTGGTTGCGCTCTGGAAGCAGATGCGTGAGTGGGTCGTGGACGGGATCTTCCAGACCTACACGGCAACCGGAGTCTCCTTTGATCAGGTCTACAGTGAGAGCGAAACCTACCGCTCAGGCCGGGATGAAATCCTGAAGGCGGTGGAGCGAGGGGTCTTCTACCGGGACGAGGACGGATCTGTCTGGGTGGACCTCTCCCACATCAAGCTGGACAAGAAGGCGTTGCTGCGTGCCGACGGCACATCGCTGTACGTGACGCAGGACGTGGGGACGGTCATTGCCCGTCATCGGGACTGGCCCTTTGAATCAATGATCTATGTGGTTGCTTCCGAGCAGGAGTATCACTTCCGGGTTCTGTTCCACGTGCTTGCTAAGTTGGGGTTCCCATGGGCCCCCCATTGCTACCACCTCTCCTACGGGATGGTGAACCTCCCGGAGGGGAAGATGAAGAGCCGCGAGGGAACCGTTGTGGATGCGGATGATCTCATAGCCTCGCTGTCGGAGCTGGCCGCAGAGGAGATCCGCACTAAAGAACGAGAGGGCGCGGTGGAAGATCTCGCCGGCACCTCACACGCGGTTGCCGTTGCGGCTCTGCACTACTATCTGCTGCAGGTCAGCCCAAGGAAGGACATGATCTTCGATCCCAAGGAGTCGCTGTCGTTCAACGGGAACACGGGGCCGTACCTGCAGTACATGTGTGCCAGAATAGAGAGCATGCTCCGTAAGGCGGCTGACGCAGGCGTCTCCGTGTGGTCCGGAGAGACCGGTACTTCTGAGCCCGACTGGGGCCTGCTGAGTGAGGCGCCCGAGTGGGAGCTCGCGAAGCTGATCGGCGCGTTCCCGGAGACTGTGGAGCGGGCGGGAGCCGGGTATGACCCGTCGCTTGTTGCGGGATACGTGTACGAGGTGGCCAAGAACTTCAGCCGGTACTACCATGATCATCCCATCCTGGCAGCTGATGATGCTGCGGTGCGTGCAGCCCGTCTGGCTCTGAGTCGCGCGGTCCTGACGGTGCTGCGCAATGCGCTGGAGCTGTTAAACATTCCGTACCTATCGGTCATGTAGCGTATCCTCAAGCCCCGCCATCCGGACAAGCCATACCGTGCCTCACGCACTAGGCCGCCGCCCGACGACGCGTTGGGGAGCAAGCTCTGCGTGCGCGCCGCAACGCCATCTACCTACACAGATGTAGGATTTGACGGAGCAGGGCCTACCGATGCGTAGCTCTTGACATTTCCGTAGGTTCTGCGTATGAATATGTTGCCGGGCCTCATAGATATGCATGGGATACAGGCAGATGCTGGGGGGGCGGCAAGGGATTGGTGAGGACCAAATGAAAAAGCGACCCGGGCCATATGGCCTCTATCTTCCGGAATCCGAGCATGAATCATGCGGCGTGGGCTTTGTCGCACACATCAAGGGCCAAGCCGGCCACCAGATCATAGAGCATGCACGAACCATCTTGCGCAACATGACCCACCGCGGAGCGGTGGGAAGCGACAAGAACAGCGGCGACGGAGCAGGGATCCTCACCGCGCTTCCCCAGCTCTTTCTGGAGAACGTGGCTCAAGACGAACTGGGTTGTACGCTGCCGCCGCGGGGCCACTACTCGGCAGGGGTGGTGTTCCTGCCCACCGACGTCGGTAACCGGGCCTACTGCAAGCGGCGAGTGGAGGAGGTAATCGCTGAGGAGGGACAGCGAGTGATTGGCTGGCGGCCCGTTCCCAGAGACGACACCATGCTTGGACCGGTTGCAGCGGAGTCTGAACCCGCAATGGAGCAGCTCTTCGTGGGCGCCGAGCAGTCTATCCCCAGTGAAGCCTTTGAGCGGAAGCTTTACGTTATCCGAAAGCGGGTCACGCATGAGCTTCACGGAACGGCGCACGACCCTGACGCAGCGTTCTACATCTGCAGTTTGTCGCTGCGGGTCATCGTCTACAAGGGCATGCTCATGCCGGAGCAACTCTTCGCCTACTTCAAAGACCTCTCACATCCCGACTATGAGAGCCATCTTGCGATGGTCCACAGTCGGTTCAGCACCAATACGTTCCCAAGTTGGGACCGGGCCCAGCCGCTCCGGTTCATGTCACACAACGGAGAGATCAATACACTCCGTGGCAACATCAACAAGATGCGCGCGCGTGAGGGTACGCTTCGTTCGCCGTTGTTTGGCGAGGACCTGCGGAAGACCTTCCCGGTGATTGAGCCCGACCAGTCGGACTCCGGGAGCTTTGACAATGCGCTGGAGCTCTTGCTGATGTCAGGGCGGCTTCTGCCGGAGGCAGTGATGCTCATGGTTCCTGAAGCCTGGCAGAACCACCGGCACATGCCGGACATTGGAGGTGCGATGTATGAGTTCATGAGCACCCAGATGGAACCGTGGGATGGTCCGGCCTCTATTGCGTTTACCGACGGGCACGTCATTGGTGCGGTGTTGGACCGCAACGGTCTGCGTCCCAGCCGCTACTACGTCACCGACGACGATCTGGTCATCATGGCGAGCGAGGTTGGGGTACTCGACATTTCGCCGGAGAAGGTCGTCATCAAAGACCGGCTGAAACCCGGCCGCATGTTCCTGGTAGACTTTGAACAGGGTCGAATCGTAGATGACGTGGAACTGAAGAACGGGATCGCCGCACGCAAGCCGTACCGCGAGTGGCTGAACGAACAGCGAATCAGACTGGATGATCTCCCGGCGCCGAACGCTCTGCCCAAGCGGAGCAGCGACCTGACTGCCCAGATGCGCGTGTTTGGGTACACCCGCGAGCACCTTCGGCTAATCCTGGCGCCCATGGGCGCCACGGGCAAAGAACCGCTCGGGAGCATGGGCAACGACACGCCGTTGGCGGTCCTGAGCGACAAGCCGCGACTGTTGTACGACTACTTCAAGCAGTTGTTCGCTCAGGTAACCAATCCCCCAATCGACAGCATTCGTGAAGACATCATCATGAGTCTCTCCGCCTACATTGGCCCGGAACGGAACCTGCTGGATGAGACCCCACTCCATGCGCATCGCCTCCAACTTGACCACCCAATCCTGACGAATGACCAGATGGCGAGGCTCACCGAGTTGGACCACCGCGGGTGGCGGACCACGACGCTCGATGCTACGTTCGATCCGGCCGGCGACGGAGAGGCGATGATAGCGGCGCTTGACCGGATTGCTCAGGCGGCTGAAGCCGCAATCAGCGAAGGGTACAGTCTTGTGGTCTTGAGCGACCGCGCCGCGGGAGAGGATCGGGTGCCGCTTCCGGCGTTAATGGCAACGGGGGCCGTCCACCACCATCTGGTGCGCGAGCACAAGCGAACCCAAATTGGCGTGGTGGTGGAAAGCGGAGAGCCGCGGGAAGTGCATCATTTCTGCGCGCTCATCGGCTACGGGGCGGACGCCGTCAACCCGTATCTGGCCTACGAGGCGCTGTGGTCGTTGCGAGACCAGGGCGAGATAGACGAGTCGTTGGACGACCGCGAGGTTGTGGAACGCTATCAGGGCGCCATTATGTACGGAATGCGGAAGGTATTCGGGAAGATGGGGATCAGCACCCTGGAAAGCTATAAGGGCGCACAGATCTTCGAGGCAGTAGGGCTGGCGCACGAGGTGGTAGATCGCTGCTTTGCCGGCACCGCGAGCCGCATACAGGGCGCCGGTTTCGCGGAGTTGTCCGAGGAGGCGGTTCGGCGTCACCGTCTTGGCTACGGCCAAGAACCCGGCGATGGGTTTACCATCACCAACCCTGGTGACTACCAGTGGCGACACAACGGTGAGACCCACATGTGGGATCCGGAGAGCATAGCACTGTTTCAACAGGCGGTCCGGCAGGGCGATGAGGAGGCGTTTGTCCAGTTTGCTAAGCGACAAAACCGACGAAGCAAGGACCAAGCGACCTTACGGGGCCTGCTCATGTTCAAGGACGCGATCCCGGTGCCCCTTGAGGAGGTAGAGCCCGTAGGAGAGATCGTCAAGCGCTTCGCTACCGGTGCCATGAGCTATGGTTCCATCAGTCAGGAAGCGCACGAGACGTTAGCAATTGCAATGAATCGGCTCGGCGGCAAGAGCAACACCGGAGAGGGTGGAGAGCTTCCGGAACGCTACCGGCCCATGCCGAACGGGGATTCGCGTCGTAGCGCGATCAAGCAGGTGGCTTCAGGCCGATTCGGCGTGACCATTGAGTACCTGACGAACGCCGACGAGCTGCAGATCAAGATGGCGCAGGGTGCGAAACCGGGAGAGGGTGGAGAGCTTCCGGGGCACAAGGTCTTTGACATAATTGCGCGGACTCGGTTCTCCCCGCCGGGCGTTGGGCTCATTAGTCCGCCGCCGCATCACGACATCTACTCCATTGAAGACCTCGCCCAGCTGATCTTTGACTTGAAGAACGCGAACCCGCGTGCCCGGATCAGTGTGAAACTGGTCAGCGAGGTGGGGGTGGGGACGGTGGCGGCCGGCGTTGCCAAGGCCCACGCGGACCACATTCTTGTGTCCGGACATGACGGGGGCACCGGGGCAAGCCCGTTGACCGGGATCAAGCACGCCGGGCTCCCCTGGGAGCTTGGGATAGCGGAGACGCACCAGACCTTGGTCATGAACGATCTTCGCAGTCGCGTGGTTCTGCAGACCGACGGGCAGATCAAAACCGGACGGGACATCGCAATCGCCGCACTGTTGGGAGCCGAGGACTGAGGATTCGCAACCAGTGTCCTGATTGCGGTGGGATGCGTGATGATGCGCAAGTGCGAAAAGAACACGTGTCCGGTAGGGGTAGCGACGCAGGACCCGCGTCTGCGTGCGAAGTTCACCGGCAAGCCTGAGCATGTGGTCAACTTCATGCGGTTTCTGGCGGAAGATCTTCGTCGTGTCATGGCGCAACTTGGATTCCGGCGCTACGAGGAGATGGTGGGTCGCGTTGACCTATTGGATGCTGATGAGGCGGTCCGTCAGTGGAAGGCGACCGGCGTGGATCTGTCGGCTCTGCTTGCTCCGGCTCGTTCCCCGCGTCCGGATACCTCGGTTGTATGCTGCATCCCACAGGATCACGGGATTGACGCCGTACTGGACCGCAGGCTCATTGAAGAAGCGCTGCCGGCGATAGAGCAGCGCGAACCGGTGCGGATCCAGACATCCGTTCGCAACACTGACCGCGCCACGGGAACCATGCTCAGCCATGAGATTGCGAAGCGGTACGGGCTGAGCGGTCTGCCTGACAACACCATTCACATCATGCTGACCGGTTCTGCGGGACAGAGTCTGGGCGCGTGGCTTGCTTCGGGGGTCACTCTGGAGCTTGAGGGAGACGCAAATGACTACGTGGGCAAAGGTCTTTCCGGGGGCACCATCATCGCGTATCCGCCGCGGCAGAGCACCTTTGCGGCGCATGAGAACATCATTGTTGGGAACGTCGCCCTCTATGGGGCTATCAGCGGGCATGCGTTCTTCCGGGGCACCGCCGCTGAGCGGTTTTGTGTCCGGAACTCAGGAGCCACCGTGGTGGTTGAAGGCGTCGGCGATCATGCGTGCGAGTACATGACCGGCGGTCGTGCCGTGATCCTGGGACCCACGGGACGGAATTTCGGCGCTGGTATGAGCGGCGGCATTTCGTACGTCTTGGACACGGGTTTCGACTTCACATCGCGCGTGAATACAGGAATGGTGGAGATCCTGCGGATTGAGCACGAGACCGAGGCAGAAGAGGTGCGACGGCTCGTTGCGTTGCACCGCCACCATACACAGAGCGTCCGGGCGTCTGAGGTGCTGGACGACTGGGATGCAAACGTGCATCGCTTTTTTCGGGTGATCTCCCCGGCGTATCGCAGAGTTTTGGAGATGCAACGCGAGCGGGAGGCGGTGACACATGGGTAAGCCCACCGGTTTTATGGAGTTTGAGCGCAAGACGCTAACCGATCGTGATCCGCTCGAGCGCATTGCGGATTCTGATGAGTTCCACCAGCCGCTCCACGAGTCCGCACGTCAGGAGCAAGGCGCCCGCTGTATGGACTGCGGGGTCCCGTTTTGCCAGTCCAGCTACGGCTGTCCGGTGGACAACCTCATCCCTGAGTGGAACGACCGTATCTACCATGATGAGTGGGAAGCGGCGTTCCACCGGCTGATGGAGACGAACAACTTTCCTGAGTACACCGGCCGCGTGTGTCCCGCTCCATGCGAAAGCGCGTGCGTGCTGGGGATCAACGAGCCGCCGGTGACCATCAAGGACAATGAGGTCACCATCATTGACCGGGCGTACGCGAAAGGGCTACTGCGGCCCACGCCGCCTGCGACTCGGACCGGGAAGCGCGTTGCCGTTGTGGGAAGCGGCCCGGCCGGCCTATCGGCCGCCGACCAGCTCAACAAGGCTGGGCACTTGGTTACCGTCTTTGAACGGGCGGACCGCATAGGCGGATTGCTGATGTACGGGATCCCGAATATGAAGCTGGACAAGCGGCTGGTGGAGCGGCGCAACCGAATCATGGCGGAAGCGGGGATTGAGTTCCGTCCTGGCATCGACGTCGGCGTGAATCTGGAAGCCGAGCGGCTGGTGGCGGAGTACGACGCCGTGTTGCTTGCATGCGGGGCCACCCGGCCGCGCGACCTGGCAGTGCCCGGCCGCGACCTCCGCGGAATCCACTTCGCCATGGAGTACCTACATGCCAATACCCGGCACCTGCTGGATGACGGTGCGGATAACGGCGGGTTCATCACCGCTGCCGGTAAGCGCGTGATCGTGATTGGCGGTGGAGACACCGGGAACGATTGCATAGGTACGGCGATGCGGCACGGATGCAGTGGGGTGGTCAACTTCGAGCTGCTTCCCAAGCCGCCGGAACAGCGCACCGATGAGACGCCCTGGCCGACATATCCAAGGCTCTTCAAGCAGGACTACGGCCATCAAGAGGTTGTGGCGGCGTTTGGCGGGGACCCGCGGGAGTACTCCATGTTGACCAAGGAGTTTCTGGGAGATCCTCGCACGGGGGTAACCGGGATTCGGACTGTTCGAGTCGCGTGGACTAAGGAACGTGGCGAGCGCCCACGGATGGAAGAGGTCGCGGGGAGCGAAGAGACGTGGGAAGCAGACATGGTCCTGCTTGCGCTGGGGTTCTTGGGTCCGGAGCCGGTGCTTGCGCAACAGCTTGGGCTGGACACGGATGCGAGAACGAATATCGCGGCGGGGTTCGGTGAGTTTGCGACCAGCAGGCGGAAGGTGTTCGCCGCCGGAGATGCTCGGCGGGGGCAGAGCCTGGTGGTGTGGGCCATCAAAGAGGGACGCGGCGCCGCTGCGGCCATAGACCGGTACTTGGCCACGGAGGCCGGGTGAAATCTCGTGTGGCCTTGACTGCGCGGGGTGTTTGTGGTACCTATAGCGTTACTATTTCGCCCAGGACAAGGATTTAAGGCATGTACGCTTTTGTGGAAATTCAGGGTGGCCAATACAAGGCCGAGCAAGGTGGCTTGCTCCGCGTTGACAAGGTAGCATCGGAGAAGGGGCAAGTCGTCGACCTGGACAAGGTGCTCCTTGTCCGTGGGGATGACAAGGTTACGGTTGGACAGCCGTACGTGAACGGCGCGGTGGTCAAGGCAGTCGTGGAAGATCACGTGAGAGGTGACAAGGTCATTGTCCACAAGTACAAGCGACGCAAGCGGTACAAGCGGACACGTGGTCACCGGCAGCAGTACTCGCTACTTCGCGTGCGAGAGATCACCGCGTAGGCTGCGTCACGGCACGTGGTACGGGTCCGCGTTGTACTGGATGAGTGGGGACTGGTCAGGTTGTTTGAGGCACACGGCCATGCCGGTTCAGTCCACGGGACGCATGGGAACAATATTGTCTGTGCTGCTGCCACGGCGATTATCCGGACGGTAGCCAGGCAGATTGCCGGGCATCCGGAGATCACATCGACGGCTCAGGCGGCGGCGGAAGGAAGCCTGATGGTTGAGATCTCCGGTGTTCCCATGGCCATGCGCGAGTGGTTGCGCGGTGTTGGAGACATTCTGGTCGGGGGAATTGGTGACCTGGCCACGGAGTATCCGGACGATGTTCGTCTGGTGCTGGAAAGGATAGGAACAGATGGCACATAAAAAGGGCGGCGGCAGCAGCAAGAACGGGCGTGATTCACATGCGCAACGGCTTGGCGTCAAGCGCTGCGGTGGACAGTTGGTGAAGGCGGGTGAAATTCTGGTCCGCCAGCGCGGGACCAAGTTCCACCCCGGTGAGAACGTCGGGCTTGGCAAGGATGACACCCTATTTGCGAAGAGCGCGGGCCACGTTGAGTTCCGCGAGCGCAAAGGCGTCAAGATCGTGTCGATCAGCACAGTCGACGCGGCAACTGTCCAGGCATAAGCGCTACCATTCACGGTGAACAGCTTTGTAGATGAGACTACCATCACCGCGTCCTCCGGACATGGCGGAGCCGGGGCGGTGTCGTTTCGTCGTGAGAAGTATGTTCCCAAAGGTGGGCCGGACGGCGGCGACGGTGGGCGCGGTGGAGATGTTGTCGTTGTTGTTCGCCGGAACCTACGGACGCTGAGCCACCTCGCGCTGACGCGCTCCTATCACGCGGAGCGGGGCCGGCCCGGCGGGAAGCGCAACCGGCACGGTGGTGACGGCGAGCGAGCAGAGATTCCTGTTCCGCCCGGCACGTTGATCACGGATGCAGACACGGGCGATCTCCTCTATGAGGCGATCTCTGACGGGGAGGAGTTCACCCTCCTGCGCGGAGGCCGCGGCGGGAAGGGAAACGCCCACTTTGCAACGTCGCGGCATCAGACGCCGCGGTTTGCTCAAGAGGGCGAGCCCGGTGACCAGCGACGGCTGCGAGTTGAGCTCCGGCTGATTGCGGATGTTGGGCTGGTTGGACTGCCCAATGCCGGAAAGTCGAGCATACTCGGCAGATTGACCGCCTCGCGCGCGAAGATCGGTTCCTATCCGTTTACTACCAAGATTCCAAATCTGGGTGTGATGACGCTTGACGACCAGCAGGTTGTAATTGCGGATATACCCGGCATCATTGAGGGCGCAAGCGAGGGAGCAGGACTGGGGATCACGTTCCTGCGTCATATATCGCGTACCCACGGAGTAGCATTCGTGATTGACCTGACAGACAGTGACCCCATCCGCACGGTTGCGACGCTTGAGCGAGAGTTGGGTAGCTACTCGGCTGCACTGTTGGAGCGAGCTCGGCTCTACATTGGGAACAAAGCGGATATGTCGGAGACAACGCCGGCGCTCGAGGCACTGCGGGCTCAGTTCGGTGAGGATCACGTGTTGGCGGTCTCCGCGTTGACCGGCGAGGGGATTCGTGACCTGGCCGGCGCCATGTTTTGGCTTGCGCGCAACGGCGCGTGAGCGATGTCTTTGCGAAGGGAGACGGC
>CAYTGY010000102.1:0-9904 GCA_964437265.1 uncultured Spirochaetaceae bacterium
ACGCGTGGTGGTGCGATTCTCAGGCGGCGCAAACGCCGGGCACACGATTGTGAAAGGTGAACAGACGTACAAGCTCCATCTGGTACCCTCAGGCGTACTGTATCCGGACACAACCGTGATCCTCGGTACCGGAATGGTGATAGACCCACTCTCGCTGTTCGAGGAACTCGATGATCTCCGTGGCAGCGGAATCGATTGGGACGGCCGCCTCCTGGTATCCGACCGCGCACACATTGTGGTGCCCGGATACCGCAAACAAGACGTGGAGCACGACCGGAGCCGTGAACAACCGCTGGGCACCACCGGACGCGGGATTGGCGTTGCGTACGCCATGAAGGCGGCACGCGACGGCGTCCGGGTATGTGACATTCAGGAACCCTCAGTGGTTGAGGCGCTTGACCCGGAAAGCAGAGACTTCCTGGACCAAGTGGCGCCTCGGCTTGCGCCCATGTCGGTGGACCTGGTGGAGTTCATGCGCCACATACGGCCGTCGGACCATATTCTGTTCGAGGGTGCTCAGGGAGCGCTCCTTGACCTGGACCAGGGCACCTATCCGTTCGTGTCCTCCGGTCACTCGGTTGCCGCCGGAGCCAGCATTGGCGGCGGAATTGGCCCGCGGCGCTTGGACCGGGTCATCGGAGTGTTCAAGGCGTACTCCACTCGCGTCGGAAACGGTCCGTTTCCCTCCGAATTCAGGCCGGACCAGGACCACGAGCTCGAGCGTCTGGTCAGAGAACGCGGACGGGAATTCGGCGTCACCACCGGGCGTCCGCGGCGGTGTGGATTCCTTGACTTGGTGGCGCTTCGGTATGTCTGCCGCGCGAACGGAATCGACGAGCTTGCGCTGACCCACCTTGATGTCTATGACGGTCAGGAGCAGATCAGAGCGTGCATCGCCTACGAAACCGAAGAGGGATCAGTGGACACGTTTCCCGCCTCCGCGGCCGCACTGGAGCGTTGTCAACCCGTCACGCAGACGTTCCCCGGCTGGGATTCTTCGGTGGCCGGGGCCACAACGTTCAACGACTTGCCCAGGGAAGCGCGGGAGTACGTGAGCTTCATTGAGCGGTTCGTTGAGACTCCAATTACCGTCATCAGCGTGGGCTACGAACGCAGTCAGACCATACTCCGGAAGAGCCCGTGGCGATAGACCAATCCGCACCCATGATCGCGGTTCTGGATTTCGGCGGTCAGACCGCTGCGCTGATCGCACGGCGCCTGCGTGACAACGGTGTGTATGCAGAAGTGTTTCCCGGAGACATCGCGGCTGACCGGCTCCTCAGACCGGATCTCCGGGGGATCATCATGTCCGGGTCCCCGTCTTCGGTGCACGACGCAGACGCCCCTGCGCCGGATCCGCTGGTATACCGCAGCGAGCTCCCAATCCTTGGCATCTGCTACGGCCTTCAGCGGATGGTGCACGATCACGGCGGACGCGTCGAACACTCGGAGAAGCGAGAATACGGACGGAGCCGTGTTGTGTTTGCCGCCGATCATCCGCTTTTCACGGAGGTGCCGGATCGATTCATCTCATGGATGAGCCACGGTGACGCCGTTGGCGGCCTCCCGACCGGTGCCACCGCCGTAGCAACAAGCGAGCACGGCCTGCCGGCGTGCGTTGAGCTATCTCCCGGTCGAGTTGGTATTCAGTTTCACCCTGAAGTAACCCACTGCGAATTTGGAGACCGTATCTTGACGAACTTCGCCCGGGAGATCTGCGGCGTCGTCGCATCCTGGAGTATGGACCGCTATCTGGAGAACGCATCAGAGGAGATCCGCCGGACGGTCGGAGATGAGCATGTGCTGCTGCTCATCTCCGGAGGGGTCGATTCCACCGTCGTGGCCGCACTCCTGCTGAAGGCGCTCGACCCCGATCGAATACACCTGATGTACATCGACACCGGGCTCATGCGGAAGGCGGAGACCGACGAGGTGCGTGCGTCGCTCGAGCAACTCGGGGCGCGTCATCTGCATCTGATTGATGCGGAACAGCGATTCCTTGACGCACTCGCGGGAGTCTCGGACCCTGAGCGGAAGCGGGAGATCATTGGAGATCTCTTTATCACCGTGCAACAGCATGAGATCGCGCTGCACCTTCCGCACGATTACTACCTGGCGCAAGGAACCCTCTATACAGACATGATTGAGTCTGGACGTGGAGTGGGAGAGAAAGCCCACGTCATCAAGAGCCACCACAACGTGCGCTCACCGTTGGTGGCGAAGAAACGGGAAGCGGGGCGGGTAGTGGAACCACTGCGCTTCCTGTACAAGGATGAAGTACGCCGCCTGGGACTCAAGCTTGGCGTGGCGGAATCCGTCATACGGCGGCACCCCTTTCCCGGACCAGGACTCGCCGTCAGGATTCTTGGAGAAGTCACGTTCGAGAAGTGCGAGGTGCTCCGCTGTGCAGACGCAATCTACATCCAGGAGCTGAAGCGGCGCGACCTCTACCACCGGATCTGGCAGGCGTTCAGTGTCCTCCTTCCGGTGAAGGCGGTTGGGGTAACCGGTGACACCCGCAGTTATGGCTACGTTCTTGCGCTGCGCGCCGTGATCAGTCACGACGGCATGACGGCCGACGTCTATCCGTTTGAGAGCGCCGATGTCTTGGAGATCGCTGCGCGCATCACCAACGAGGTGCCGGCGATTGGACGGGTTGTATACGATATTTCCAGCAAGCCGCCCGCGACGATTGAGTGGGAATAGCGGTATTTTCCTGGCGGAGGATACGATGGAACTATCTACAGCTATTCGGAACGGGCTCAACGAGCAACTCCAGCGCGAACTGATTGCACACTTCTTGTATCGTTCGATTGCAATGGATCTCTACCACAAGGGGTACGATGGATTCGCCGCCTGGATGGACAATCACGCAACTGAGGAGTACGGACACTTTGAGCGGATTGTCGCATACCTGAAAGAGAAGGGCGCCCGTGTGGTACTCCCTGAGCTTCCAAAGCCCAAGGATTCCTGGAACGGTGTCAAGGACGCGGTCACCGCCGCGCTGCAGCACGAGCGAAAGCTCACGCAGGACATCCACAACCTCTACAAGGCGGCGGAAGAAGCCGGCGATCTGGAAACCATGAGCATGCTCGATTGGTTTGTCGGCGAGCAAATCGAGGAAGAGCACGTGGTTGGCCGGTTGCTGAAGCGGATTGAGTTGGCAGGAGATCAGCCCACCTCATTGGTCGTCATTGATGGTCACCTGGCCTCTGCGTCGCACGAGTAGTGATAGTGGAGGTGGGGGGAGTCGAACCCCCGTCCTACGAACCAGACCACCCGATCCTACAGGCTTAGCCCCCGATTGATTGTCAGAGAGGCTCACGGCTCAGGGGGCGGCCGGGGCCTCACTCAGTCCGGCGTATGTCTCGTCAACCGCCGGCCGGACAAACGGTCAACACAGTCCTGGTTTCTGACAAGTCACCCAGCGCTCAGGACTGCGCCCTGGGGACCCGTGACCGCTTACGCGGCGGCCAGTTGATAGTCTGCGTCGTTGGCAGCTATTGATTGGTGTCGGTTTAGGAGACGACGCTCCGCCTGCATCGGAATGCCCTTGTTGATCCGCAGTCGAATCCAGTACACCCCCGTGCTTGAACACTAAAGGTACTTCCATGTATGCATTGGGTCAAGGAGCGCACGTTGAGCATCACTACCGCATGTAGAGCACCGGCCACCGCGAGCGTACCTCAGATAGGCTCTACTGGTCAGCGTCCACGCGCCACAATGATGCAGCTTGCCGCGCTACTGCTCTCACTGCCGTTGCTCTCCTCGTGCCTGAAGGTGACGCCGCAGGACTCGCTTGGACCGAACCGGCATGAGCACGCGCGCGCGCGCATGATTGAGCTCAAGCTGCAACACACCGATCTAGGCTTCTCTTGGCTCCAGGCTGCAGATGCGTCGCTCTCCGCGCCGGAACAGGCCTCCCAATCTCTGGAGATGTGGATTGACGTCTCGTCAAGAGAGACCCCGGCACGCGCCTGGGAAGTCGTCCTGGAACGCGCAACTCGCCTAACGGTCCAAGTCCGTGCGGAGGAACCGTTTGAGGGAACCGCATACGCGGATCTCTTCCAACACACCCGAACCGGCCTGCGTCACATAGGCTCGCTTCCAACCGATGGTACCCCGGTCACCGTGACCTCAGGCGCCCGCGCGACTATCTTGCTTCGTGTGCAACCTGAGTTGCTCGCCCGTGGGCGTATTCGCGTCCAAATCGCCGTCGCGCAGTTCCAGTAGGGCATCGTGCAACACACCATTTGTCGCGACGCCCGCCCCGGCCAGATGATGGTCCCCATTGAGCGAAGAAAAGCGCCCGCCGGCCTCCTCAATAATCACCGGCATAGGAGCGATGTCCCAGATGCTCACCACCGGATCAATCATGCAATCCGCCATCCCGGTGGCCACGGCACGATAGCCAAACGCGTCGCCCCATGTGCGCCCGAACGGGGCCGAACGCGTGAGGCCGGCGTGAAGCGCCGGCTCACGGCGGGCCAGATCCAGGAAGTCGCTACACACAACGCGAGCCTCGCCAAGTGATGCCGTTGAAGAGACGCGGCACGTGCGGCCGTTCAGGGTGCATCCAAGCCCGCGACCGGCGGCGAGCGTCTCACCGACGCCGGGCAAATGAACAACACCTACCACCGAACGCTCGGCGCTAACCGGCTCTTCCGTGGCCACGGCGCCGTGCACAACGGCCACCAGTACTCCGTACAGCGGGACCCCGGCGATGAACGACTGCGTGCCGTCTATTGGGTCAATGACCCAGGTCAGATCGCCATCGCCCCGAACAGGCTCGAACTCTTCACCCAGAATGCCATGATCCGGGAAGTGCTCGCGTATTCTGCCACGAATGGCCTGCTCCGCCTCCCGGTCCGCCACGGTTACCGGCGAGTTATCCGTCTTTCTCTCAATGTCGATTGTTCGCCGGAAGTATCCTGACGCGATACGCCCGGCTTCCGTCGCGAATGCCACCGCCGCGCGAAGGAGGTCCTCAACGCTTGGATTTGTCCGGCTCATCGCATCCTGTCCCGGATCTCACGATCCGCTTCGCGCTTCATGTCACGCCGCTTGATGTCTTCGCGCTTATCGTACGAGCGCTTCCCCTTGCACAACCCAATCTCCACCTTTACCAATCCCCCTTTGAGTAGGATCCGCAACGGTATGAGGGTGTAGCCCTTTTCCTGGACTTTGCGATGCAGGCGCTTGATCTCCGCCCGATGGGCAAGGAGCCGGCGGGTACGGTCAGGATCGTGGTTCTCAAAACTCGCGTGATCGTACGGAGTGATGTGAAAACCGACCAGCTCCAGTTGGCCGTCGGTGATCCGTGCATAAGCATCAGAGAACGATATTTGCGCGGCTCGGACGGACTTCACCTCCGTTCCCTGCAGAGCCACGCCGCATTCGAGCCGCTCGTCAACCCCATAGTCATGGAACGCGCGCCGATTCTGGGCGACGGTCTTGGTGCTCGTTTCTTCACTCACGGTACTGCTCTACCAGAACAATACGGAATCCGAGAAACGGTGTACACCAGCTTGGTTCTTGCGATCCCCGATCCGCCAACCGAAAGTCCTCCAGGTGGTTGGCCCAGCCACCGCCACGGACTACCCTGTGGGCGCCGCCGGACGGAGCGGTTGGATACAGGCGCGCGTACGGCGCATACCAGTCCTCACACCATTCCCATACATTGCCGGCCATACCAATCAGTCCCAGCCGGCCGGCACCCGAACCGCCTACCGGCAACGGACCCGATCTCCCTGCCCGATGGAATACCGCCCCGTCGGCAATCCCGTTCTGGACTGCAGCGACTTCCCACTCATCCTCGGTTGGCAAACGCGCTGCCAGCCCGCGGTCCGCAGCGAACCTGCCAAACCACTCCGCGTACGCTGACGCTGCATGGTAAGAAACGTACCGAACGGGCATGGCGCCGGATGGTCCAAGGGGCCAGTCCTCAAGATAGTGCTCGTCAACAAGACCGGCGTCCATGAGTGCGTCGCGGTTCTCATATGCGAACTCCGGAACATCCGCAACAAAACGCTGGTACTGCGCGACCGTCACTTCGGTCTCTGCGATGTAGTAGGAGCCAAGCGAGCGACGTGCGGGAATGGTGCCGCCGCCGGCCGCTCGCTCAGTTCCGCCCACAGGCCACGTGCCGGCAGGAATCCGCTCAAACACCGTGTCCCCAACCACCAGTCGGCCGGCAGCGGACAAGAACGGCAACGACCGGTCAACCGCTACGGCTGTTGCAGCGGCTGCGGATACCCACTCGCTCTGAGCGAACTCCTCAGCCCGCTCAGGCTGCAGTACAGCCTCCACCTGAAGCGCCAACATAGGCGACGTCTTGCTGCTCCGCGCTGCCAGCTGGACCAGCTCCGCAATCTGCAGCGGTCCTGCCGCCCCACCGCCGGCGTCATGGATCGCCTTGGATGCAACAAGGTCCTTCAACACCGCCTCAGAGCTCACATGCGGAAGCGCGTCTGAGAGAAACTGATCGAACGCTTCATCCGGAGCACCACCGCCTGCAAGGTCTACGGCAAGGCTCCTGGCCACCGGCGGAAACTGGTATCTGCTGCTCGCCTCTCCGACATATGACCACTGGGCGAAATCCCGAGATGCAGTTGCAAGAAGGTCGGAAAGCGACTCGATCTCAAGCGAAGCATCGATCGACTCCCTGCGCGGAACGATCAGGCTGCCAAACACGCGGCGCCTGCTCGTAACCTCGTAGCGCGCCGACACAAAGTGGGGCCGGGAGATGGAGATGCTATGCTCGCCGGCGGGAACAAACACCTCCGTCGGCGTATGCCCAACCCGGCTCTCATCAACCCAGACGGAAGCACCGTTGGGCCACGACGTGATGGAGTATACGGTCCCCCCGTGAGCTATCCCCGGATAGAAGAGGACAAAAAAAACGATCAAGAGTGCGATGATGGCGTAGAGACCGGTGAGATACACCCCGGGCTCAATGCCAAAGATCGGCTGGAGATCAACAATCTCGGACTCCGGCTCGGCAGGTTCGGTTTTTTTCATGCCGGCCGATTATAGGTGCCGAGACATCGGGTTGTCAACGCGGCACCGGCGTGGTATCGTCACCAGACCATGAAAGCCCAACAACCCGAGTGGGCGCTCCGCGTACAGCGAGGCACCGAGGCGGTGCTCACCTGGCGCAGGCGACGCCGTTTGCGCAAGAAGGCGAAGCAGCAGGCCAAAAGCGTCATCGTCGATTGGATTGAGGCGTTTCTCTGGGCCGCGGCGGTGGTATTGCTCATCAACCAGTATCTCCTCCAGGCATACCGCATCCCATCCGGATCCATGACCACCACGCTGCTGGAAGGGGACCGGATCTTTGTCAACAAGATGGTGTATGGGCCGGAGCTGGTCCCCGGAATGGCCAAACTGCCCGGATTCACGGAGCCGGTGCGCGGAGAGGTGATCATCTTCGAGAATCCCGACTACCTCACCCGTGGCCCGCTCTTTGACATCGTGCAACGCGTTCTCTACATGGTGACGCTATCGCTCGTTGACATTGATAGAGACGCCTCCGGAGACCCACGGGCGCATTTCTTGATCAAGCGGGCCGTGGGCGTGGGGTCGGACCGCTTTCGAATGCGCGCAGGACTCATGGAGATCAAGCCGCTCGGCGAGTCTGAGTGGATACAGGAGTCTGAGCTGCAGGACTCCACCGGACTGGAGTACACGGTTCGCCGCCTGGTCACCGGCTATGAGCACTATGACGGAGCGGCCGTAGCGTCCGCGTACGCTGATCTGCGGATCACCGTGCCGGAGAGCGCTGACGCAGCGCTCCGTGAGCTCGACCGGCGTTCTATGGTGGATACCTTTGAGCTGGACCGGCTACAGACCCGCATCAGCTTCCAGGCGGACCCCAGTGACCGCGTGAATCTCTCACGCTATAGCTTCCACGATCTGGGGTGGTACGTGCCCCCGAACCGGATCTTCCCCTTGGGAGACAACCGTGACAATTCGCGCGACGCCCGTTGGTTTGGTGCGGTGTCTGAGGAAGACGTGCTCGGCCGTGCCATGTTCAAGTACTGGCCAATCACCAGGTTCGGGGCTATTCGTTGATTCCGCGCTCTTCCCGCAGTTACGTTACCCACCGTGACCCGGCCGGCAACGGACGTCTCCTGCGGCTTCTGGGCGTACTGCTCCTTCTCTTTGTCTGCTATGCCATTATCACTACGGTCTTCCTGACGGCGGTGAGGGCCGAGTCGGTCTCAATGCAACCGACCGTCACCCCCGGTGATCGCCTACTGGTGGTGCCGTTGCTCTACGGACCGCGCGTCAGGCTTTTTGAGTGGACCCTGCCGGGTGTCATGACGCCGCGCCGCGGAGACGTAGTGGTCCTACGGCCTCCATACCTGGGTGCGGCAGGAGCGTTGGAACGCGTTGCGGATCCGCTGGTCGGGTTCTTCACCGCGCAGACGCGGCAGGTGGGCGCTCAGCACGCCTGGCAGAACCGAACCCAGATAAAGCGCATTGTGGGGCTTCCGGGTGACACCATTCGCGTGGACGCCTTCATCGCATACATTCAACCGGAAGGCTCGGCAACATTTCTCAGTGAGTTCGAGCTTGCCGTCCGGCCGTATGAGGTGGATACGCCTGAGCTCCCGGAGAACTGGACACATGATTCTCCGTTCTCCGGAGATGTTGAGCCGGTGACGCTGGGGGAGAACGAGTACTATGTGCTCGGAGATCACCGTGGGGATGCGGTGGACTCTCGACTCTACGGCTCCGTTGGCTGGAAGGATATCTCCGGGCGGGTGCTTCTCCGCTACTGGCCGCTGAGCGCCTTCGGCGCGCCGTGACGCTTCCCGGCCTCTATGTTCACGTCCCGTTCTGCCGGGGCAAATGCCACTACTGTGCGTTCTATTCAGCCCTCGCCTCAACGCACGCGGACCACGTGCGGTTTGTGGACCGGGTGACCTCCGCTGCACGACACGTTGCCGGACGTGGATATCGCCGTGCGGCGACGCTGTACGTAGGCGGGGGGACTCCCTCGCTGCCGGCGCCCGCGCTATTGGATCAACTGGTGTCGGGCATCCGTTCAGAGATCAGCGTGGTCGGCGAGTGCACTATTGAGGCAAACCCGGCAACCTGCACTGATGCGTTCCTGGAGCGCGCACAGGCGCTTGGCTTCACGCGACTAAGCCTGGGCGTCCAGAGCCTTGACGCCGGCGAGTTGCGCTTGCTGGGACGATCCCCACCGGATCTGGGCAACCTTCGCCGAATCGCTGCACGCTGGCCCGGAGCGCTGAGTGCGGACGTGATCTACGGATTGCCGGCTCAGTGGAGCGTACTGCCCACGCTGCGCCCCCTCCTGCAACTGGGCGTGACCGGGATTTCGCTCTACGAGCTAGCCGTAGAGTCCGGAACGCCGCTCGAGCGGACGGCGCAGAGCGGTGCGTGGCGCATGACCTCCGAGCTCACCCGTGCGCGAATCTACGCAGAGGCCTGCGAGACGCTTCATCGCGCGGGTCTTGAACGGTACGAGGTCTCTTCGTTCGCCCGCCCGGGACACGAGTGTAACCACAACCTGGGATACTGGCGGATGCACCCCTACATCGGCCTGGGACCGTCCGCAGTGTCCACCCTGCCAACCGGCGCCGGCGCGGAACGCCGCACATGGCCCGCGAGACCGGAGGCCGGATGGGAGGATGCGACGGTTGAGCGGCTCAGCGCCGACGAGCTGGCCCGCGAAATGGTGATGCTCGCTCTCCGCACACGCGAGGGGCTCTCGCTCAGCAGGTTTGCGGCGCTCTTCGGCCGCGACCTGGCGCAGCTGGCCGCGCCGGCGCTCACCCGCCGGCTGTCTCTCCGCACGGTCCGTGTTGTGGGTGACCGGCTCCAGGCCACCGATGAAGGGCTGCGTACGCTCAACGTGGTGCTCGCCGACCTC
>CAYTGY010000103.1:0-9879 GCA_964437265.1 uncultured Spirochaetaceae bacterium
GCGGGGCGAACGCTATCATGGCCCTCAGGGCGTGCAGGCTCAGCGGTCGCTACGATGATTACTGGGATCGTCGGCATGCGGCTTGACCGATGTCACAGAATTGTCGTGCACCCATCCCGTGCTCAGTGCCGGCGGCCGGCGCTATGCGTCTCTATCAGCGGAGCAGCATGCGGAGAAGAACAGCGCACCGTACAGTTGCGCCGCCTCTCTGAGCTGAGCAAGGTGGATATGCTCATCGCGGGTGTGCGCGACCTCCAGCCGGCCGGGACCACAGATGACCGTGGTCTCCCCGGGCCGGTGGAGCTGCGATGCATCCGAGTGTGACCGGAAGACGCCCGGTGACCACGGAAGATTGCGGGCCGTGAATGCGGCCCGAACCGGCTCCAGCGCCGGCGACTGCGGGTCAACAGAGAAGCCGGGCCCCCAGAAGAGCTCTTCGAACTGAAGATCTGCGGCGTTTGTCTTGGCCTGCGCCCGCCTCCGCGCTTCATCAATCAACGCCTCGAGCGCGTCGTGTGAGACCGAAGGCGGTGCGTGGAGGTCAAGGAGCGCCTCACAGTTATCCGCAACCACAAAGCCGCCTGCCCCGCCGGCTATCTCTCTGGGGTTCACCACAATGCCGCTTGGCGAACCGGGGCCGCCGGCCACCTCAAGGACGTCCATCAACCACGCCAACATGTCATGAATGGCGTTCGCTCCAAACTCAGGGAGCGCCGCGTGCGCCTGCGTACCCTTTGCGCTGAGACGGCACTCATAGTAGCCATAGTGGTCTAGGCATGGAGCAAGCGCGGTGGGTTCACCCACAACGGTCAGCGGCGCGTGAACGTTTTGAGCCAGGGTCTGTGCCCCGTCTCCGTATTCTTCTTCTCCCACCACCAGCGCCACACAGAGTCCCCGGACCAGCGGCACCTTGGCGGCAACAATCGCGAGCACCGCCTCAACGGCCGCCGCGCATGCGCCTTTCATGTCCGCGGTGCCAAGCCCATACAGCACATCCCCGTCACGCCGGGTGTCCTGCTCTTCGTCTGAGAAACCAACCGTATCCACATGCCCCACCCAGAGCAGTCCGGGTGGCTGCGGGCCCAATGACACCACCAGGTTGCCATGGGTGGACGGGTCCTGCCGCTCGAGCACGGGTTGCCGCTGAAACGGGATCCCGGACTCAGCCAGGCGGTCCGCAAATACGGTCATTGCCGGCTCCTCCGCATACGATGGACTGTACTGGTCCACCGCATCAATCAGCATCTCCGTCAATCGGTCATTGTCTATGTGCTGAAGAACCGTTGGAAGCTCCGCCACCACAGTCCCCGCTACACGTCTTTGCGCTTTCGCTTGTACTGCGGAAGGGTGGTCAGGTTTTTGCTCATGTACACGTGTTGCACCGACTTACCATATCCCTGCTGTTTGAAGAAGCGAACCGCATCGTCATTCTCCGCGGCGGTGTCCACCAGCATCATCCGGGCGCCCTCGTCAATGCACTGCTCGGTGAAGCGGTCAACAAGCTGCCGGGCAATCCCCATCCGGCGCAAGCCGGGGTCAGTTCCCAGCCACAAAAGGTAGCCGTACTTCCAGGCGCTGCGACGCTTCTCTATCAGCGTCCCGAGTGCAAACCCCACCACCCGTTGGTTGAGGTTTGCGACAAAGCAGAAATCGCCGTCTGAGCCGAAAAGTCCAACCACCTCATACTCGTCCCAGGTGCGATACAGGCTTGGCCATCGGTCCGGGGTGAACAAACGTTCGCCGAGCGAGAAGACGCGATGAATATCTTCCAGCTGCATCGCGCGAATCTCGAGTTGATCTGGATCAAAGGCCGACTCACGGGCCGACTGTTCCGCATCCCCAGACGCGGGGGGTGAAGCATAGGAGGACATAGGCTACGTTTAGCGCACGATACTACGCGCGTCTGGGCACGTCAACAGATGGACGTCAGTACGTCACCGTGGTCTTGCCGTGCTCAAAGGTAAACGACAGCCCTGGATCCGGTTTGCGCTCGGCGATCTTCCGCAGCACCTCTTCAAAGTGCTTGGCATTCAGGTAGGTGTAGAGCTCCGCCACACGCTTTTCCGGCGGCTTGAACGCAAACGAATAGGATCCCCGTCCGACACCTACCCGGTCCAGCGCGACGATGGGGAAGGTCGCGGTTCGGCCAAAGATGCCGGTGAAGATGAGATCAGTGTCTTCGAGCTCCAGCACGGTGTAGAACGTGGCTACGGAGAGAAAAAAGAAGAAGGCCGCCGCCACCGTGCCGATCAACAGTGGAGCTACAACGCTGTTGAGAATTCCTGGTCCCGCTCCGCCGACCAACGTGCCGATCACCCAGGTCACCAGCAGACCAACGGCGAGCACGCCCATAACCAGGAACACCGTTCGATACCCCGTGGTGCGCACCAGCACCAGACGCTCCTTCATAGGCCCTCCAGGTCTCGCCGCGGCAGCGGCGATAGAGTGGATTCTACGTCGAGCCTGAGCTCCGCGCAAGCACCCGGCCTCACGCCCCGTGTTCAATGTACTGCAGCGACTGATGACGGAAGTAGGTGTTGTACAACTCCGCGTAGTAGCCGCCTGCGGCGAGCAGGGCGACGTGCGTGCCGTCTTCAATAATCCGGCCGTGGTCAAGGACGATGATGCGGTCCGCGCTGCGGACCGTTGAGAGCCGGTGCGCAATGACAATTGCGGTACGGCCACGCATCACCGAATCCAGCCCTTCCTGGATCTGAGCCTCCGTGAACGGGTCCACGCTCGCGGTTGCCTCATCCAGGATGAAGATGGCGGGGTCTTTGAGGAGCACCCGCGCGAGCGCCACCAGCTGACGCTGCCCCAGAGAGATGGACGCACCCCGTTCCCCAACATCGGTCGCCAAGCCATTGGGGAGATCGTTGATCCACTCGCCTGAGCCCACGTGTGACGCCGCCGTACGCACCTGCTGCTCCGTGGCGTCCACCGTCCCATAGCGAATGTTCTGCTCAACGGTTCCGGGGAAGAGGAACGGCGCCTGGGGAACAATGCCGATCTGCCGCCTGAGTGCAGGTAGGTCCAGTGAGCGAATGTCCGTGCCGTCGATGGTGATGGTCCCCTCCTGAAACTCGTAGAAGCGGGTCACCAGCCGAGCGATGGACGTCTTGCCTGCCCCGGTATGCCCCACCAGCGCGATGGTCCGGCCGGCAGGGATAGCGAGCGAGAACCCAGGCAACACCACCTCCTTCTCCGAGTAGGAGAAGCGCACCCGGTCAAACCCAATCGCGCCGGCGATTCGCGCCCCGGCGGCATCCCGCGGCGTTGCCGCGAGCGAGCCACCGGCCGGACCACCGGGTCCGGCCGTAATGGGCGGGCGCCTCACGGTAGACTCCGCGTCAATGAGCGCGAAGACACGCTCAGCCGCGGAGAGCCCGTCCTGGAATTGGCTGAAGAAGCTTGCGATCCCGAGCATGGGCCACCAGAAGAAGCCGACCGCCTGCAGGAAGAGAAACCACTCGCCGGGGCTCATCCTGCCTAGATCGGCCAAGAGACCGGCAATCCAGGAGCCCTCCGCAGCCGGAGCGGTAACCACGCCCAGACCGCCTAGGTATGCCACCAACCCGGTTCCCACGCCGGCGGCTATCCCCACCGCCGGAAAGATGAGGTTGAGCACCATGCCACGCTTGAGCCCCACGCGGTAGGCGAGCGAGTTTTGACGAGCGAAATCGTTGTAGAGCCTTCGCTCCTGCCGGTACGCCTTGGCCACCGCAATGCCGCCGATGCTCTCCTGCATGTGCGCATTGATGGTTGAGCCGGCGCGCTTCGCGTCAAGCGTCACCCGCCGGGCAAGCTTCCGGAAAGAGAGTGCAACCCATGCGGCCAGCGGCGCCATGATCAAGAGCACCACGGTGAGCCACCAGTTCACCGTAAAGAGATAGATGGTAAGCGCGAGCACCACGATGACCTGGCTCAGAAAATCCATCACCAGCGTGACGCTGTTTGAGAAGTCCTGGGTGTCTGAGGTGACACGGCTCACCACGCGCCCAACCGGCGTCTGGTCAAAGAAGCTCATGTCCAGATCCACCACCCGGGCGAAGACGTCGTGCCGTACCGTGAAGACAACGTCGCCTACCACACGCGCGGCAAGCCGTTGCCGAACGAAGTTGAAGAGCCAGCCGATGACGCCCACGACGAGCACCAGCGAGCTCATCAGCACGATAAACCCCATCGAGCTTCGTTGCGCAACTGCGTCAATCGCCCGCGATATCAGGACCGGCGCCACCGATTGGCTGAGCGAGCTCAGGCCCAGCACGATTGCAACGGCGACCATCTCCCGTGCGTGGGGAGCAAAGTACGCGGCGATTCTGCGGACCAGCGTGCGGTCCGAGTAGCTGCGGTCATAGGATTCGCTTTCCAGTCCGTCAAGGACGAATGCCATCTGCGCCTTCCTCAAACATGGGAGAAGAGCCGGCGGTACGCGTTGCTGCGTATCAAGAGCTCTTCGTGCGTGCCGACGTCCAACAGTTTGCCCCGGTGCAAGAGCACAATCTCATCCGCATGCCGGATCTGGCTCAGCCGGTGCGTGATCAGCAGGGTGGTCCTGCCGCCGGAGATCCGACGCATCGCCTGCTGGATCTCGTCTTCGGTCTTGCTGTCAATTGCGCTGGTGCTGTCATCCAGGATCAAGATCCGTGGGTCGGTGAGGAATGCCCGCGCAATGGCCAGGCGTTGCTTCTGCCCGCCGGAGAGCGTCACCCCGCGTTCGCCAATCTCCGTCTGATACCCGTCCTTGAACGACATGATGAACTCATGCGCCTGCGCCTGCTCGGCGGCGGCGCGAATCTCTTCTTCGGTCGCCTCAGGCCGTCCAAAGGCGATGTTCTCCGCAACGGTCATGGAGTACAGGAAGATGTCCTGCTCAATGAATGAGATCTGGCTGCGAAGACCGGCCAGGTCCCACTCGCGGACGTCCACCCCGTCTATCAAGACCGCGCCGCCTGAGACATCGAAGATGCGGTTGACCAGCCGGGTGAGCGTGGTCTTGCCGGAGCCGGTCTCTCCCACAATGGCCACGGTCCGGCCGGGCTCCACGGTGAAGCTGACATCCTCGAGCACCTGCCCCTCAGGGCAGCCCTCACCTGAGGCGACCGCCGGTGTCTCCGCCGCGAACCCGAAGCACACGTTGCAAAGCTCGATCTTCCCCGCGATCACCGCATTGTGGCCGCCCTGGTTCTGGTCCAGCGATGTGCGGTGGGTGATGAGGGAGAGTATCCGCCGCGCAGAGGCGATTCCCATCTGGACCAGACTGAAGGAGAAGAGCGAGATGAAGGTGGCGAACCGGAACGTGCCAAAGAGACCCATAAAGCTCACCACCTGGCCCAAGGTCAGGGTACCGCCTCTCCAGAGAAACAGACCATGCAGCAGTGCCAGCCCCCAGCACACGGCAAATGCCATCATTGGCCAGTAGGTAGCCTGGATGTCTCCCTGTTTCACAAACCAGTCACGAAACGAGCGCGCCTTGCCGGCGAACTTGTCCAGCTCATAGCGCTCCTGAACGTTGGACTTGACCACCTCAATCCCGCTGACCGCGTCCGCGAGCTCCGAGTTCATCTGGCCAAACACCTCGCGCTGTGCGGTGCTCACCGGCTCAAGGGTGCGGTTGTACCGCCGGACGGTCAGAACCAGCAGCCCCAGAAACACCGCCGGCACCAGTCCAAGCGCCGGATGGATCACCATGATCATGGCAAACGGGACCAGAATGGCCAGCGAGCTGTCCGCAATGAGCATGACACCGGGACTGAACATCATATTGAGCGCGCGAACGTCGTTGGTGGCGCGCGCCATGATATCCCCCACGCGCTGTGCGGCGTGGAAGCTCTGACTCTTGCCAAGCAGACTGGTGTACAGTTCTTCGCGGCTGTCCCGCTCTATGCGCTGCGCCAAAAACTCAACGGAAGCGTTGCGCGCCAGACCGGTAAGGCCCTGCAGCACCGCGGAGCCGGCAATGATCAGCGCCACGGTCAGAAGCTCACCACGCGGCCAGCCGGAGCGGCTCACCACGTCGAATCCCCGTCCAACGCAAAGCGGCACATTGCCGTACGCCCAGTTGTTGACGACGGAGGCAATCACCATGGCCGCCGAGAACCACCAGTACCGTGCAGCGTGACCGGCAATCCAGCGCACCGGCCCGCTGGTGTTGAAGCTCCGCACATGCGCCACGTGGAACTCACGCGGGCCCTGCTCCGGCCGGACGGCGCGCGCAGTGCTGCCTCGCGGGCGATTCTCACCCGTCGTAGTTTTCCCCGTCGCCACTGATACCCCTCTCCGCGCCCGCCGCGCCATTGAACGAAGGTAGCGCTTGGGATCAGGATGGGCAATTGGCTCCTACAACACGAACTCCAGGTAGTTCTCGCGGTCCACAACGGTGTAGGTGGCTTCTGCGTACGTCGCCTGCCAGTCGCGCGGCGCCGCGGGGGTTTTGCGGCCCCACTTGAACTCATAGCCATCCACGCGTCCTTCTCGCTCCTCAACCATGTCGATTTCCTGTCCATCCCAGGTCCGCCAGAAGAAGTGGTTCGCGGTCTCCCGCCGGTAGGTCAGGTGCTTGATCCGCTCAACAAACACGAAGCTCTCCCACAGCGCACCGACGTCACTCCGCAGCGACAGCGGGTTGAAGTTGGAGATCACCGCGTTCCGGATGCCGGTGTCATAGAAGTAGTACTTGCTCTTCTTGGTGATCTCCTTTCTGAGGTTTCTGCTGTAGCCCCTGACGTTGAACAGCACGTACCCCTTTTCCAGCAGATCCAGGTACCGCGCAACGGTCTTGTAGTCCAGTCCGAGTTGACCGCCAAGCTCACGAAGAGAAACCTCCGATCCAACCTGGAAGGCGATCAGCCGCAACAAGTCAAGCAGGACGTTCGCGCTCTTCACACGGTCCAGCTCAAGGATGTCTTTGAGGAGGTAGGAGCCGGTGATCTCCTCCAGGAGCGACCGGCGCTGGACATTGGTTTCCGCGGCCACGACCTCCGGATATGATCCGTAGACCAGATGCGTCTCCAGAGCCTCGCGGAGCTCGCCCCGGTTGCGGATAGATCGAAGCTCCATCTGGGAGAGCGGAAGCATGAGAAGCGAGACTTTCCGTCCGGTGAGCGGCTCGCCGGTCTGCCCGGAAAGCTGAAAGGAGGAGGAACCGGTCACAACAAGGCGTGTGGAGGATTTGGAATCGACCAGCAACTTGAGCGATACGCCGATATTGGGGACTCGTTGGGCCTCATCGATTACGACCGTCGCGTACCCTTCCGTGAGCTCCTGAAGCCGATCAAGACGCATGGACCCCCACGCCTCCTGCGCACGCACATCGTCACCGGTCACATACAGGGCCGGTCCACCGCACGCATCAAGAAACCGACGGACGAGTGTGGTCTTCCCCACCTGCCGAGGCCCAACCAGCACCAGGACCTTTCCCGGTACCAGGTGCTGATCCAGCTGCTCATAGGCCCGTGGAACGTACATTGGAGACGAGTATAGACCCCGGCATGCAGAAAAGCAAGATTTTGAGGACTCAATATCCTCATAATCAGCCTATTTTGAGGATTCACACTCCTCATTCTGATGTCGCTGTGGCCGTCCATGGCGAGGCTCATACACGCCGACTATGCTTCGGCCCGGGCAAGCCCATCACCTGAGAGCATCACAACCTCCAGCGGAGGTAATTGCGCTCAGCGGGCCCTGACGTCAAGATGGAGGCGGCGGGGCCGCCCCATTCCCGGCCGGTGAGCGCAGCATCATTGCACCACCCGATAGTGCCGCGGATACCAACAACGCGGCGCCCGGGATGACCATGGCGGGCACCAGCGAGGTGGCGTCCGCCACCAGGCCGATCGCCCACGGCCCGGCGAAGCGTCCGACGAGCATCACCACCGACATCACGGCGGTTATCCGTCCGGCTTGTGCGGGCGCGACGGCGTAGCCGGCGGCGTAGGCCAGCGGAATGGTGGCGCCGCTACTGACTCCGGCGAGCACCAGCAACCCCTCCGCCGCAACCACGGATGGCACCGACACCGCACCAAGCGTAGCGGCTGCGGAGACGACGCAACCGGCAACCAGGATTCGTGTTGCCCCAACCCGCTCAACCAATCGCGACGCGAGAAATCGCCCGCCGATGATCCCGACCCAGTACGCGGAGAGTCCCAGGCCGGCAACGTCTGCGCCCGCCCCCCGGCCGTGCTCAAGGAAGTACGGTACCCATGAGGTAAGCCCAACCTGGTGGACGGCGTAAAAGAACAGTGTCCCGCCCAAGAGCAGGATGGGCAGGACAACGGCGGCACCCGCCCGGCGCGGTTGCCCCGCTCCGATGTCCGCACCGCCGGCCGGGCCGGTTTCTGCGCGCGGCCGTGATGTGGCGGCGGAGTTCGGCCGAGCGGCCACGTACCGGCGCAGCAAACCGATACCCAGGAGCACCACGGCGAGATACCCAACCCCCACCGCGCGGTAGACGTCGTTCCAGCCTACCCCGGCGGTCATGATTGCGCGCGCCACAATGGGCCCGGTGAACGCGCCGACGCTGAAGAACATGTGGAGCAGGCTCATCGCGCGCCCTGAGCGAGCGCCGGCAAGCGTCCCGGTGTGAGCGTTGAGGGCCACATCCAGCGTCCGGATGAAGAACCCGGTGAGCGCGAACGCGGCAAGCAGCGCGAGGTAGTCTGGAGCCAGACCTACAGCAAAGAGCGCGACAGCCAGGAGCACGAACGAGACCACCGCAGTCCACGGGCGAGAGATACGATCTGCGATCCAGAGCGAGAGGATTGCACCGGCAAAGCCGCCGGCGTTCTGTGCGGCGCTGATGAACCCACCCTGCCCCAGCGTAAGCTCAAAGGATTGGATCATCCCGGGAAGCGTTGGGCCAATCAGGACCGCCGAGAGACCGTAGAGCAACATGGCCACATCATTGGTGGCCAATGCGGTTCGGATGTACCGCTGTGCCGGAGCACTCACACGAGCGGCACCTCAGTCGCCGAACCCCCGTTGGCTGCCGACAGATACGCGGCATACACCGTGGCAATGGTGTCCGCACCCAGCAGGCTGTCCGATTCCGGCTGCGCCCCTTCTACGAAGTTGGCGTAGAACGCCTGCATCTCATGCTGGTACCCGGTGAACCAGTCCTCATCCGGTGACGTGGGAGCCCATCCTTCCTTGGTGCCAATCTTCTCAACCACGTAGATGTCGTTAAACTGCCGGCCGTCCGGATTGTAGGTCTGCAGCGCGTTGTTGGGGTTGATGTTGACCCGGGACCGATGGTTGTTTGCGTTGACCTCAAGCCAGTTGTGCACCCCGCCCATCACGATCTCACAGGCGTAGATATCCGCAATGCTCCCGTCATCGAACTCAACATGGACGCCGCCCCAGTCCTCCACGTCCCGGTAATCGGTGCGTAGGTGGCCTGCATCCTTGAACGTAGGTAAGGCGGTAAGCCGGTGCGTGCGGGCGCTGACAAAGCGCGGCCTGATTGCTGCACCCTGCCTGGCTCGACCCTCGACCTTCTTGAGATAGAGCACTGCGGTGAGCGGATGCACACCCTTACCCATGATGGACCCACCGCCGGAAGACGACCAGATACCGTAGTACGGTGAGTGAGAGCCGGAGTGCGACTCCTCGCCGATGAGCCACAGAAGCTGGGCATCAGTCTCCTCTATGACTTCGCGCTCCTTCTGAACCGCGGGTGCGTACACCCAGTTCTCCGCGTAGGCAATCTGCCCTGCGCTCGCGGCCTCCGCATCCCGTAGACGCCGCACGCTATCCATGGCCGCGGCAAGCCCTGCCCGCCGATCAAAGGTGTGGCCGGAGAACTCAGGGTTTCCATCCCCAAAGTAGCCGGTAAACGGCTTCTCTATGATCACGTTCTTCCCGGCGTTGAGTGCCTGGACG
>CAYTGY010000104.1:0-9802 GCA_964437265.1 uncultured Spirochaetaceae bacterium
GTATACGCGCCGCGGTCCACCTGAACGTTCGGCTGGAAGTCTCGGCATCGTGCTGCCAGCACCGCCGCAATCCGAGAAGTGGCTTCAATAAACCGGTTCTCCAGAAAGGAGATGCTGGCGTTCACCGCGCTCTTGATGACCTGGTCCGGAAGGAGGTTGAGCTGCTTCTGTGCGGCGGTGAAGACCTTCTCAGCGAACTGGTTCTGCACAATCGTTGCGGTCTGCTCGGTGGGCAACCCACCGGTCGCCGTCGTCATCATAAAGACCACCGGCTTGAGAAGCAGCGTGGTCTCAATCATCGACTTGATCTCTTCCTTGCTCATCCGAAGCCGCTGTACTTTGGTCAGCTCAAAGTGGATGTAGCTGTGCCGGGCCCAGAACGCTTCCATATACCGGTCAAGGAACCGGTAGTGCAGCGCGGTGTGGGCGCCGGTGAACGCCCGCCGTGCATCCGGCTTCTGCAACAACCCCGTCACAAACGTGGCCACTTGCGTTTTCACCTGGTCTGCGCCGGCCGCCTGGTTGCGCAGGTGACTCAAAAAGGTAAAACCGATACGCTCATCCACGATCTTCTGGATCGACGGAATCAGTGCGGCATCGATCTGCTTCATGAGAGAGCCCAGCAGGAGTGCTACAATCTGGTTCCAAGACTTCCCTGAGAAAAAAGCCGGGGAAGCAAGAGTTGGAGCGAGTTGCGCACCGTTTGCGTGGAGGAACTGGATTATCTGCTCCTCCATCTGCAGCGGCGTGTAGCCCTGCAGTGCGGGATTTGACAGGAGACGCGAGATAAATGCCTGTGCCTTTTGTTCTTCAGCGCTCATTCTGTCTTAGTCTCGGCCATTTCATTATCATGCATGAAGCTACTTTTTCCAAGCGGATCATGGTCCTGATCCTCACGGTCCTACTGTCTGCCGGCATTACGCCAATCCACGCCCAGCAGGCCCCTGACACGCTTCTTGAAGAGGCACCCGAGGCGCTGCTGGAAGCAGAGATCGGGGATGCGGAGGTTGACCTCTTTGTCACCGGCCGGCTTTCCAGCACGGTGCAACCGGTGTTCTCTCGCGCCCTGCGGCTGGACGCCGACGAGGACCGCTTGGTCCGCTATCCGTTTCCCGGTCTCGCCGCCACACCGTTCACCAATACGGTGGATCTAACGCTCTCACTGTGGCTGATGGAGCGGTACTTCTTTGAGACCCAGCTCGCCGACGAGTTCCAACTGGGCACGCTGTTGTTTGGGTACCAGGGCTTTCCGGGTGAGCTCGTTCAGTCGGTGTTGATTGGCAATACGGCGGTGGGCATTGACACCTATCCGTACCTAAGGTTCGGCCCTCCGGTGGAGGACGCGCCGGGCGCTTCCGCGCGCTTTGAGACCGACACGACCGTCCATGAGGCACTCGCTCGCCTTGAGCGGAGCACAACGGTGAGGCGCACCTTCATTGGCACCGATGAGATCACTGAAACGACCGCGCGCCTGGGCGACTACGTGCGTGGCCGGTTCTTTCAGCTCCCTGATGCCGGCGTGGCCGGTCTGACGCTCTATGAGGCACGTCCCGACGGCTCGGTGAGCGGAAGCGACGGGCGCCGGTACCGGCGGCTTGATCTGGCCACGGAGACCCGCTTCTCGCTTTCCGCGGGAACGCTGGCGCTCGAGGAGCCTGCGACGGGGAAGCTCCTTGCCTACTACACGGTGGGCGGCGTTCCGGTGGGTACAGCGGGGACCGGTCAGAACGCCTTCAACCTCCTCACGGAAGGATCCCCCGACCCCGACCGGCCGGCGGACCTTGTCTTTGGGGGTAGCGATGTCACCGCGTACCTCGCCGGCGATCCGGAGCCACACGACGACCTCCCGGAGGAGGCGATCCGTGTGATTGTCGACGGCCGCGAGGCCGTTGTGCTCTACGAGCCCGGCCGGTTCTCACCGTTTGAACGGCTCGCCTTCTACTCAGTTGCCGCCGACGACGCACAGTCCAGCGAGCTATCGCTCTCAGGCCGCAATGGCGCGACGCTCTCCGAACAGGTGACACCGGTCCGTGCGGACGAAGGACTGGTCCGTCTTGCGGTAGCAGGAGCTCCGGCTCGCGGTTTCGCCGCACGGTATCCGCTTGCGGCCCCTGATCTGTCGGTTCGCTTCCAGCGCCTCTACGGTCGTGGGCCACAGCCGCTGGACCCCGCCGTGGCCGGGCTCACGGTAGCCGGCCGCATACCTGGGCGCGCCATCCAGCTTCCCACCGGGGTTGTTCCGGGATCGCTCAGCGTCACACGAGCGGCGGCCGCGGCGGGCTCCTTCTCTCTCACGGACGATGGGACGTTGCGTCTGACCCCGCCGCCCGGAGCAACCGAGCGGATCACCGTCTCCTATCGGCTCTCCGGAGCCGGTACTGGTGCTGACGCGTCCTTTGCGCTGGCAAATCGCCTGCAGATGAACGAACGCTCTGCGCTCAGCGGCGCGGTTGCTGCCCGTTGGAGCCCAACCTCAGGTGGGTACTCGGCCGTACCGGAGCAGCACCAGGGATATGTCCTTGGCTCGGTGGGGGCATCCTTTGAAGGATCGGCCCTGTCGGTAGAAACCGCGGCAGCGGGAGCGGTTTCGTTTGCGGACACCACCGGCGCGCTTCTTGTGGACGGAATGGACGGTCGCTCGGTTGCGCTTCGCATTGGGGCCACAACGGTCTACCCGGCCCCCCGGCCACGGGCCACACCGGCGCCAACCGACGGGGCGTCCGGCGCCCCATCATTTGCGCTCACTGAGGCCAACCGGGGAGCACTGCACTTCGTTGACTACTATGTTGAGTCGGGATTCGGCGGGCTGGTGCTTCAGCCGCTCTCCTACACCCCCCCGCCCCAGAAGCAGTACCCATACGAGGACGGCGGCCGGATTGGTCCCTACATCGCGCTGGCCGGCAGCGCGGCGGTGAACGGTCCGGTCATGGTGCTTGACTACGTGCTGCCGGAAGCCGACACGTGGGCCGGCGCGGTAGTGCGCAGCCCCGGCGCCCAGAACCTTTCGGACACCAGCGAGATCTCCTTTCGTTGGCGCTTGACGGAGAGCGACGGGGACGTGCGTGTCTTTGTGCAAGCCGGGTCACTGGCGGAGGACCTTGATGCGGACGGAACGCTGGACGCAGGATCCAGTGCGCTGTCTCCACACTTCACGTTCTCTACCCCGCAGGCCGCGTTCACGGTTGGCCATCCTGAGCTCACGGTGACCGCCGCCTACAGCGAAGACGCCGACGGGGACGGGTTGTTGGATCTGGAGCTCGTTGAACAGATGGTGACACGTGAGCTTGCGGTCAGCAATGGCGACACCTGGCAGCAGGCGAGACTGCTGCTCTCCGCGGAGGAGCAACGGCGACTAGGTGCGGTCACCGGGCTACGCGTGATCGTTGTGCGAGAGGCCGCGGGGGAGGTCTCCGGACTTCTCCAGATTGCGGATCCGGAGTTCCGGTCCAGTGCGCAAGTGGCCGCCGTGATCTCCCCGGAACCAACGGTCTGGACGCGCACGGTGCCTGAGCCGGAGATTGGGCGACCGGGGCTGGAGGAGCAGCTGCCGGAGATCGCCGCTCGTTTTGGCAATCCGGGTGCAACCAATTCGGTGCTTTCGGTCACATGGAGCGGCCGCAGCGAACCGTTCACGCTTACCCACGCGGTCACGCCCATTCCCCCCGGACGCTACGGTACGCTCCGGTTGGTCTACCGGCTGGACGCTGCGGCAGCCGCGGCACCCACATTGACCGCCTCACTGGTTCCGGTAGGAATTGATGCCGCTTTCCGTCTGCTTGGACAACAGGAGCTGCGTGCCGACGGGGAGTGGCACGAGGTCAGCTTTGTGGTGCCGGAAGATCTCTCATTCTCAGCGGTCAATCTTGAGGTTGACGGCGGCTCCGACGGTCTGGTGCACTTGGACAATCTCTCGTTCTGGGATCCGCGGGCCGGCGTCGGCGCCTCGGCACGCCTCAATCTCACGTGGCGGCCCCCGCTCGAGCTCCGGTTGCCGGGCGGGCCGGAAGCCCGGCGCCCCCCCCTTCTCGCGAACCCTGAGCTCACGCTGCGCATAGATGCTGAATCCGAGGGGTTGCCTCAAGCCGCAGGTATTGGCGGCGAGCAGATTACCGGCTACGCGCAACTGTCGGGGACGGTACTGGGCGCGCAGGCGTTGGGGTCGGTCTCTACGCGTACCGCTCCGTCCGGAAGCGCGGTGAGTGCGGTCCATGAGCTCTCAATCCCGCTGTGGCGGTTCACGCTGGCTGAGCGCTTTCTGAGAGGGTTTCTAAAGGACGCGGGGCTCCAAGAGCAGACGCTGGCTGCGTCCGTCGTTCTGCACGGGCTCCACGCAGACACCCAGTGGAGCGCCAACAATGACCAGACGCACCTGAGGCAACGATGGACCACCTCCACAGCGGTCCGCGGCACCGGAGAAACCATCTCCGCGTATGCAACCGCGGCGGCGCGCGCATCCCAGGATAGCGAGCTGGACGGCCTTCCGGCGTCGTTCGGCACCGGCGGCTGGCTCGCCGGCTTCCGTGCCATGGCTCCGGCCCCGGCACCGGGGCCGCGCCGCTCAGCGGAGCTCTCCGCCGCCGGCGCGGTGCTGGCCGGCCCGGCCGACGCGCCCGCGAGCGGCGTCGGAGTGGAGATGGACGGTGAGCTGACCTTTGGCCTTCGCACCGCTGCCGATCCATGGCGTGTGACCGGTCAGGCGTTGCTACGCGTACCGGTTGGCATCCGCGCCACCACCGCAAGCCTGAGCGTTGCGAAGGCGTACCGCGCCGGCAGGGCAGCCGTTCCCTTGTCCGTAGCGGGCGTGCACCCGGTATCCGCGGACCTCCGGCTGATGGCCGACGATCTGTCCGGCGCGGGTCCGCTGCTGCTTCTTGCGCCCATTGTGGAGCTGTTCTCCCCGGCAACGATGGAGCACTTCACCGACGCTACCGGCGCGTTTGCCACGGCGCGGTACACGCCGTCGGTGACCGCGGAGGTAGCGCGCGATGTTCAGAGCAGGGTCAGCGCGCTGCTGCTCCCTACCCGGACGCGGGTGACCATTGAGCGGTCGCTCGAGCGCGCACAGGATGCGGTGTCCGCCGAGCAGCGGTTGCGCGTGGAGCTCTCTACGGTTGCGGTCAATCTTTTTGGGACACTGGGAAGCGCCACACGAACCACGGCATTTGACGGCGACGAATATGCAACCTCGGTGAGAGTTCTGGGTACACGGAAGGAGAACACCGGAGCCGTGGACGTTACCGCGTCAGGAAACCATAGCGCACGGCTTTTCTGGACGGACGGCAGGAACCTGGAGCTGACCGCGCGGTGGAGCGGGGGGGATGCGACGAGCCTCACCGGGAGCGGCGCGTACCGTTGGTCGGCGACTCCGTTGTCTATTTTCGGGATCGATGGGTTCCAGTTCTTGGTGGATGCCGGCGCACGGTACGAGCATACCGTCACCGGAGAGGTCTCGCTGGACGCGGGGAGATCCGCGTGGTCGCGTGTGGTGACCGCTACGGCGGGCTGGGAGGCGCGGATGCAGGTGCCGGAACGAGGGAGTGCCGGTGTTTCAGTGGTTGTGGGCGGCGGAGCAGAACGAGGCGGAACCCAGGCGGATCCGCTGCGATTGCTCCTTGGAGCGCTATCCGTGGGCATTGACGGGCGTCTGGAGCTGTAACGTATGTGGGAATTCTCCACTGTTCAGTTATATACTGTGTAGAGTTGGTAAGGAGGCACCAATGACGTTGAGACGAACGGTAGCCCTGCTACTGGGCATCTTCCTGTGCGCAGGGCCCGCGCTTGCCCAGGATTCGGAAGCGGAGTCACCAATGGACGCCGCGGCGTCGACGCTCGATTTTGGGATGGACTTGGCTATTGGAGCCCAGAGCTTCCCGAACCCGGACTACGACCCAACGGCGGCTGTTCCGGGAGATCCAAGCATCACCTATCAGTCATTGTCCGCCACGCCGGACCTGAGCTTTGGCAAGTTCGGATTGGGGCTGGAGCTGACGCTGAACTATCGGTTTACCGCCGGTGACGGTAATGATTTTGAGATACGACGTGAGGATTGGATCCCTGACGAAGACACGACGTTCCTGGAGCTGTACCTGCCCAAGTTCCGGTATGTCCGCTGGGGTCTGAAGGGCGATCCGCTCTTCACCCAGTTTGGCACCGTAGAGAACTTTGTGCTGGGCAACGGCTTCATTGTGGGTAACTACTCGAACGCACAGTTCCTTCCGGAGCGGCGGCTCTTCGGGCTGAGCTTTGACGTAGACGGTCAGCTGGTCTCGTTCCCCTACATCGGTCTGGAGACGTTTGTTGGAAACCTGGCGGCGTTGGATCTGATAGGCGGACGCTTCTTTGTCCGGCCGCTTTTGGGAACCAGCATTCCAGTGATCAAGAATCTGCAAATTGGCACCACTGCGGTGATGGACGGAGAACCGTTCTACTTCGCAAGCAAGCAGGACACGTTTGACCCCGCCGCCACGCCCTATTTGCCCACCGAACAAACCGTGGATGACGCGCAGGTGCTGATCTGGGGCGTAGACGCCAGACAACCAATCCTCTCCAATCCGCTGATCAATCTTGCGGCGTTTGGCGACTACGTCATGCAACGGGATGCAAGCGGCGGGATGATTGGAGCCGGTGGCCGGATAGCCGGGATTGTGACCTACGGCGCGCAGCTGCGCTTCCTTGGTGACAACTTCATCCCGGTCTACTTCGACCCGGCATACGATCTCTTCCGGCCGCAGAAGTACGCGGTCTACTCCGGTGTGGATGGGTTCACCGTGGACGGCTATGTGGGCTGGTTCGCGAGCTTGGGATTCTCCCTTCTTGAGGACACCATCGTCTTTGATGCGGCTCTAGACGGACCGTTCGGCGCGTCTGAGGCGGACCAGACGTTCAGGCAGCCGCATCTCCGCGGAACCTTCACCGTTGCAGAGGGGATCCTGGGGGGCTTCTCATTCGACGCCTCCTACGACAAGAAGGGAATTGAGGACTTCCGTGATGTCTTTAGCCCGGAGGATGCGGTCATTGGGGCCCGAGTCAACTACAAGACCGGTCCGGCCGTCATCTCGTTGGTCTATGATTTGAAGTATGACCCCTACGCCCCCGGCGACGACCCGTGGGTGGTAACGTCGGGCCTCGAAAGCTCAATCGAGCTCTTTTAGGAGGAATGCATGAGACGATTCGCGCGAACTGTAGTACTTGTGCTCTTCGCGGTCGGCACCGTAATGTCGGCCGCGGCGCAGCAGGACCCTCGGGGTGTTCTGGAATACTTCGACGATCCCTTTGAGATCACCGTTACGGATGCGGACGGCTTTGAGTACGTCGACATCTACATTGGCTACACGCTGCAGCCGGGAGACACCATCAAGACCGGTGCCGGCACTGCGGAGATACGGCTGGACCCGAACGGCTCGGTGATCAAACTGGCTGAGAACACCGAGTTCACGCTGGATTCGCTCCAGGGCGTGGACGGTCAGGATACCAACGGCTTCTTCATCGCCGCCGGGCGAGTGCGGACCATCGCGGCCCGGTTCGCCGGAGCCGGCTACACCGTCCGAACGCCGACCTCCGTAGGAGGCGTCCGCGGGACCGACTTCATCAACGAGGTTGGAGAGGGGATAGACCTCCTTGCGGTTCGGGACGGGCTGGTGGAGTTCACCAAGTCCGCAACCGGACAGTCTGTTCAGGTGGCGGCCGGGCAGCTGGCGAACACGTTCGCAGAGACCTTCCAGTCTGTAGCGGCAAGCGCGGAGCAACTCGGCGAGCTGTTCAACAGCATGGAGTTCCAGCAAGCAACCCCGCCTCCACAGGAAACCACCCAGGACACCACCACTGAGGATGACACCGGTGATGACGAGCCTGCGGACGAGCCATCCGACGTCGACGTCTCAGTGGAGCAACCGGCTGACGATGAGCAGGCCGACGACACCCAGGATGGCGATGACGCTCCTGCGACGGTGGCACCGACGGTGGTGGATGCTCCGCAGGATCAGCCCGAAGACACTCCCGCTGATGGCGACGGAGGGATTGACGGCATTGGCGGCGACGGTGGTGGTCCCATGGACGCGCTCATGGCCGGCATCGCAGAGGTACTCGCGCTTGAGATTGGCTCCATAGCGCTCGAGGGTGAAACCTACGGTAAGCTGGTGGCACAACCGCAGTTCCAGTTGGGGAATCTGAGCCTGGGCCTCTACCTGCCGGTGATCTACTCGGGGAATCTCTTTGACACCGACGACTGGTACCATCCTGAGGGCAATGACGAGTGGTCGTTCGGCATGGACCAGGACTGGCAGACCGACCCGCTGGCCGGACTGGCGGACCTTGCCGGTGACCTAGCGCTCAAGATCAAGTATATCGAGTGGGGACAGCGCCGCGACCCGTTCTTCTTCAAGGTCGGCAACCTGAGCAACCTGACCATTGGCCACGGTCTGCTGATGCGCACCTACGCAAACGACACCGATTTCCCGGCCGTACGTCGCGTGGGATTCAATATCGGCATAGACCGGGAGGCATTCGGCTTTGAGACGGTGGTAAACGATCTGGCGGCGCCGGAGATCTTTGGTGCACGGATCTACGCCCGGCCGGCGGCACCGCAGTTCAAGCCGGCCGTCGGGCTCTCCGGAGCGGCGGATATCGCCCCGGCGAGCACGTTGCCGGACACCGCGGAGGACGGGACGGAGATCTTCCTGGATGAGCGGACCGCGGATCCAGTCTTCCTCAACGTAGCGGTGGATCTGGACCTTCCCATCATTGAACGCGAAGCGGCAACCGCAATCCTCTTTGCCGATGCAGGCGGGCTGCTTCCGTATCTGCGCTCAGGTGTGGGCACGCTGGAGCCCGGCATGCAGCTGCAGGCGCTGCTCCACGAGAAGCCGGACGGGACGCGAACGCTCCGAAACTACGGTATCGCGAGCGGCATCCTGGGCAACCTGCTGGTTCTGGACTACCGGCTGGAGTTCCGCAACTACCGCGGCACCTTCAAGCCGACGTTCTATGACGCCAATTATGATCGCCTGCGCGGCGAGTACGTCCGAGATATCCTCACGTACCTGCAGAACCCGGATGATCCGGCCTATGACGCACAGACGCTTGGCGTCTACGGTGAGGCAGGATTCTCTCTGCTGGAAGCGATCAACCTCCGTGCCGGCTACATGTGGCCGTGGACGCGGGACGAGTCGGGACGGATTGTCGTTGGTGATGACGACTATCTGCTGGCCTCACTGGACGTTGAGGAGGGGCTGATTCCGCTTGATATCTCGGCAGGGGTTACCTACGAACGGACCTCGTTCGTGCCAACCCTGCTGAACAAGGAAGGGTTTGAGAGCGCACGTCTCTTTGATGAGAACACGGTGCTCTCCGGCGAGATTGTCTATCCGGTCGCGCCCATCTTGGACATCGTTGCCACTGTGAGCACCACGGTGCTCCGCGACGAGACCGGCGCCATTCAGTACGAGGAGCGCTCAGACGGTACGCTGCGGCCCAAGTTTGGCCCGGTGATCTCCGTAGAGACGCGAATGGGGTTCTAAGCGCCTGAGAGGAACCATTCGGGGCCGGCCGGCGGTTTTCGCCGGCTGGCCCTATCTGTATACTCGCCACTGATGGAGACTCTTCCCGCCGCAGCTTCCCGACGCAGCATTCAGGTCCTCCCCAATGCGGTTGCCCGCAGAATCGCCGCCGGAGAGGTAATTGACCGGCCGAATGCGGTGGTTCGTGAACTGCTTGACAACAGCCTGGATGCTGGAGCCGGCGAGATTGAGCTCCGCATCTCCGGCGGCGGCAATGAGCGCATTCAGGTCACGGACAACGGCCTGGG
>CAYTGY010000105.1:0-9791 GCA_964437265.1 uncultured Spirochaetaceae bacterium
CGTTGGCGATCGCCTTTCGACTATCCGATCGTCGGGTCACACTGCTCGAGATCCTCGCCATGTCATTTTTGCTTCAGTTGGTGCTTGCCCCTGCCTCCGCGGATCTGGTCTCCTTCAAGCTGTCGTATTTGGCCCTTGCCGGAATTGCCGTCATCTCACCGGAGGTGGAGAGGACTCTTCGCCCGTGGATTCCTGCCGTACTCCGGCAGCCCATAGCTGCGGGTATTGGCGCGCAGATCGCCACCGCGCCCGTGGTCGCCGCAGCATTCGGCGTTATTGCGCCGATTGGGGTAGCAACGGCACTGGTGCTCACGCCGATTGTGCTGCTGCTCATGATCTTCGGTATTCCGGTGGCGGCGATGGCGTCGGTGGGAGGCGCGGCGGCTGGGGGGCGCCTGCTGCTGTCACCGCTGTACCGAGTTGCAGAGACGGTTGCCTGGTTCTTTGCCGGCGCTCCTCGGCTCACTCACGCCGGCGTCTCAATTGCCGCTGCCGTTGCCGTCACCTGTGGAGCGGCGTGCATTGGTGCCGCTTGCCTGAGGGGTCGCGCCGCCGCGCGTGCGACCGCCGGCCTAACCGTTGGGGCCAACGCATGAGCGTTATCAACGACGATTCTCCGCGGGCCATACGGGAGGTGCTCGCACACCATCACATAGCGCTCAAGAAACGCTGGGGCCAGAACTTCATGATCGATCCCGCGGCCCGCGAGCGCATCATCGCCGAGCTTGCTCCTCGCGCCGGCGACCTGGTGTGGGAGATTGGGCCGGGGTTGGGAGCGATCTCCGCAGCTCTGGTGCGGCGAGTGTCGCCACGGCGGGCGGACTCCGGCGTGGATTGCCCCGGAGCGGTCGTGCTCTTCGAGATCGATTGGGGGCTGATTGAGCGGCTCAACGAGCGGTTTGGAGATCGCGTGGAGATTGTCCCCGGCGACGCGGTAAAGACCATCATTGAGCGGGTCATGGCCGGAGCCCGGCCGCCGGATCTGGTGTGCGGGAACCTGCCCTACCGCAGTGGGGCGGCCATTATCACCACGGTGCTGGGTAGCGATGCGCTGCTTCAGTCGGTACGGCGGATGGTGTTCACCGTACAGCTTGAGTCAGCTCAACGGCTGGTTGCATGTCCCGGATCCAAGGTGTATTCGTCGTTTTCCGTGATGGTACAGCTCTCCGCGCGGGCGGATCTGGTGGGTAAGCTCGCCCCCGGCTCCTTCTTTCCGGCGCCGGAGGTGCGCTCCGCGGTTGTCTCGCTTACGCCCGCTCCGGACGCGGAGCGAGGCAGGGCGTCCGTCCTGGCGCAGGCCCTGTTCCGGGCTCGCCGGAAGACCACACGTAATAACGTGCCCGCGGCGGCGGCGGCTCTGAACGTGCCGCCGGAGACGGTTGCTGCCGCAGTGACCGCGGCCGGATTTGATCTGGGCGACCGGCCGGAATCGATCCCCCCGGCAGGGTACGCGCGGATCGCTCGGCTGCTCCCGGACGCCGATGGTGCGGGGCCCCGGTAAGCGGAGCGCCCGCGACTACCGAATCCCGGTCTCGTTCAGGACGGCATCCATCTGTGCTTTGAGCGCCTCGCTCATCGGGCACAGCGGGAGTCTGAACTGCTCCACCATCCCGTGTACCTGTGCCATCGCGTACTTGATCGGAATGGGATTGGTGTCCAGAAAGAGTCCCTGGAAGAGCGGCAACAGACGGTAGTGCTCGGCGCGTGCGTGGTCGTGGTTGCCGTCCAGGGCGGCGCCCACCATGCCGACTATCTGTTCGGGTACAAGGTTGGAGGCGACTGACACGACACCGGCGCCTCCCAACGCCACAATGGGCAAGGCAAGATTGTCGTCGCCGGAGAGGAGGTCAAAACCCGCCGGTTTGCGCCGGATCAGATCCATTACCTGCGGCATGCTCCCGCTTGCTTCTTTGACGCCCACGATCAACTGGTGCGCAGCCAGCCGCAGCATCGTTTCATTGTCGATGTTCTTCCCGGTGCGGCCCGGGATGTTGTACACGAGCACCGGCAACCGTGCCTCATCCGCCACGGTGGTGAAGTGCCGGTAGTACCCTTCGGCGCTCGGCTTGTTGTAGTAGGGGGCGACCTGCAACGTGGCGTCCGCGCCAAGAGACGCCGCGAGCTTGGTCATGCGGACCGCCTCCGCGGTTGAGTTGGAGCCCGTCCCCGCGATCACCGGCACACGGCCTGCGGTCTGCTCCACCACCACCTCAATGACCCGGATATTCTCCTCATGGGTCACGGTCGGACTCTCGCCCGTGGTGCCCATTGGAACCAGTCCATGCACCCCGGCGCGAATCTGGACGTCAACCAGCTCGCGAAGCGCCGCTTCATCAATCGATTCATCACCGTTGAACGGCGTAACCATCGCCGTAAACACTCCGCGGAACACGTTCTACCTCCCTTGCTCCAATCCGAGCAGGTCATTCATAAATGTTTCAACCCCATGGAAGCCGGTGTGGTCCACAATCCACTCGGACCCCAACACCGCTCCAAGCGCAAAGCCGGAGCGGGTGCGGGCGACGTGGGACACGGTGACCGTGTCCGCTTCAGAATCCAGATATACCGTATGCGTGCCGGGAACCGACCCGCCGCGGGTTGAGCCGACATGTAGCTCATCAGGCTCCGGGGCCCGGTCGAGCCGCTCGGTCACGATCCTTCGCTTGGCAGACAGCTCCTCAAGGAGCGCCTCCGCCAGCTTCAGCGCCGTCCCGGACGGGCTGTCCTGCTTCATGCGGTGGTGGATCTCGTGCATGAACACGTCGTATGCCCCAACCCGATCCGCAAGGCTCGCCGCGTACCGGGCCACCGATGCAAAGAGATACGCCCCCACCGAGAAGTTGGCCCCGTAGAGCACGCTCGAGCTCGCCGATGCAACTGCCTCTCGCGCCTCTTCCAGATGGTCGTACCACCCGGTGGTGCCGACGACGGCCGGGCACTGTGCATCGGCGTACTGCCGGATGTTCTTGAGCGCCGCCCGCGGGTGAGCAAACTCAATGACCACGTCCGCGGCCCTGAGGTGTTCATTGGTGAGTCTTGGCTCCACCGCCGGCGCTGAGGCGTGTTCGGCGGCTGCGGGATCCACCCGCACGGAGACGGTGTGACCGCGTCCGGTGAGCACCCGCTCCACCTCAGTACCCATACGTCCGTATCCTACCAGCGCTACGAGCATCTATACTCCCTGGCAGAGCGTCGCAGCGACCGTATTGACAATATCATCCACCGAGCAACCGCGCGAGAGGTCGCTGACCGGCTTGGCAAAGCCTTGGAGGAACGGTCCGTACGCGCCCGCGCCTGCGAGTCGCTGGACCAGCTTGTAGCCAATGTTGCCTGCACCCAGGTCCGGGAACACCAGGACGTTCGCCCTTCCGGCTACCGAGGATCCGGGGGCCTTCTTCTCACCCACGCTTGGGATCAGAGCGGCGTCGGCTTGCAGCTCACCGTCCACCTTCAGCTCCGGTGTGCGTTCGTTCACTAGTGAGAGCGCCTGGCGCACCTTGTCGACGTCCTCGTGGTCTGCACTCCCTTTGGTGGAGAAGCTCAGCATGGCCACCACCGGCTCGGCTCCCAGCAGCCCGCGGCAGCTTTCGGCCGCGGCAATCGTGATCTCCGCCAGCTGTTCGGCGGTCGGGTCCGGGATAATGGCGCAATCGGAGAAGATCAAGTGGCCGTCCACGCCCCACTTTTCATCATCCATCGCCATCACAAAGCAACTGGAGGCGTACTTGGTCCCAGGCGCCGTCTTGATAATCATGATCGCGGAGCGCAGGACATTGGCGGTCGCGTTCTCCGCGCCGGCAACCATTGCATCGGCGTCGCCGCGACGAACCATCATCGCCCCCCAGTTGAGCGGCTCGATGATCAGCTTGGCCGCCTCATCCTCGGTCATGCCCTTGTGCTTGCGGAGCTCAACGAGCTCGTGCGCGTATTCGGCGGCGTGATCATTGTTGCCGGGGTCCGCGATTGCGATCCCCTCGAGATTAACCGAACCATCGGCAGCCGCCGTCTTGATCTTCTCCGGGGAGCCTACCAGCGTCACCGCACCCACAAGCTGCTCATCGACCAATCGCCGTGCGGCCTGCAGGGTCCGCGGCTCAGTCCCTTCGGGCAGCACGATGTGTCTGCGAAGTCGCTTGGCCTTGCCGTGCACCGTCTCTACGAAATTCACATCTATCTCCTTGATCGTATCTGCGCGCATGATAGCACGCACGGTACCGGCTGGACCAGATTGACAACAATCGCGCTGTCGCTATCCTGTGTAGCTCATGACGATTGGGGTATACGGAACCGGCCGTTTTGGTGCGTTTTGGGCAACCCTGCTCAGCAGGCATGCGGATGTCGTCTGCTTCAACCGCTCCGACCGGCCGGCGCCCTCCGGGGCGCGTGCCGGCTCGGAGCCGGAGGTGTTGGCCGCGGACGCATTGTTCCTCTGTGTTGCCATCTCCGCAATTAGCGGCGTGGTTGACCGGATTGCGCCGTTGCTGGGGCCTGAGACGGTGGTAATGGACACGTGCTCGGTAAAGGTAGCCCCCACTGCAGCCATGCTGGAACGTATCCCCAACCCGTCCCGGTGTCTGGGCACCCATCCCATGTTCGGTCCCGACTCAGCAGTGGCCGGCGTCGCCGGTCTGCCAATCGTGGTCACTCCGCTGCAGGCAGAAGATGCTCTGGTTGAGCGGTGGTGTGGGTTCTTTGCCCGACTCGGCCTGCGCGTTGTTCGTATGAGCCCGCAGGAGCACGACCATGAAGCGGCATTCAGCCAGGGGGTGACACACTTTGTCGGCCGCTTGCTTGCGGACTTGAACCTCTCACCCAGCCCCATAGGTACGGTGGGCTACATGAAGCTCCTTGAGGTCATTGGGCAGACCTGCAACGATCCGTACCAGCTCTTCCTGGACCTCCAGCGGTACAATCCCTACACTGCGGAGATGCGGGCTCGGCTCCGGACAAGCTTGGAGAAGCTGCTACATGTGCTTGACAGGAGCAATCCGGCGGACTAGGATCTGAGATCGATCATGGCAGAACTACGACTAAAAACCATTGATGAGGCGGACATCGACACAGTGCTCGCTCCCGATATCGACTTCGATGGCGAGCTCACCTTTGTGGAGCCGCTGCTGGTGAAGGGCACACTGAAGGGGAAGATTCTCTCCGGTGGAGACCTGTACGTGAATCCGGGCGCAACCGTTGAGGCCGGCATTGTGGCGAACAAGGTCTCGGTGAAGGGGACGGTGCGTGGCGACATTCACGCGAAGGAACGCCTTGAGCTCTTTGAGAATGCTGAGCTGTCGGGCAATGTCAAGACGGCGGATCTCATTGTGCAGAGCGGGTCCAGCTTCAACGGTTCCTGCGAGATGTACCGGCCGGAGGTTGAGCGTGAAGGCGAATAGGGCGCTACTGGTGTTCGTTGCGGTGCTCACCGCAATTGCCGGAATTGCGCAGGAGGACGAACCGGACGCATTGGCCATGTACCTCCGCGGCGACTACGATGACGCGATCCGGACCACGCTCAATGAGTTGGAGGAGAACCCCAACAACATAGAATCGTATGTGGTGCTGGGGTGGTCACTAAACGCCGCCGGCCGTTACCAGGATGCGGTGGACTACGGTCTGCAGGCGCTTCAGGTCAATCAGTACGAGTCCCGCATCATCCGGATCCTGGCGACCGCGTACGTTGGCTTGGGCAATGACCTCCAGGCGCTCGACTACCTCGAGGACTACGTCAGGCTTTTTCCCACTGGAACGGATATTGACCGCGTGTACGCTGGTATGGCGGAGATTTTCATCCGTTTTGGTGAGTTCCATCATGCGGACATTGCGTTGGCCACCGCGCTGTACCACAATGACCGGGACGCGGGACGGTGGGCACGGTTGGGCTACACCCGTGAGCAGTTGGAGCAGTGGCAGTACGCCGTGGAGGCGTACGAGCGAGCGCTGGATCTGGATCCGAATCTCAGCGCCGCAGCACGCGGGCTCGACCGGGCTCGGGCGCAGCTGTAGCGCCGGCGTGCCGCTCCGGCGGCCAAAGACACCTTGACGCGCACCAACGGCAGAACGCAACGCCACGGACTGGAAATTTCTGCGGCCATGGGGTATGCTATGATGGAGCTTTTGGAAGTTATAGTCGATGATTACAACAAAGGGCCAGAGCATGCAACCATTGCCCAACAAATTGAGACTCCTCTTTGTCATATCCCTGGTGTTCACGCTGAGCATCGCGGTGTCCGCACAGAGTTTTGACCCGTTCATGCCCACCCATCCCATGGTGATGGGGCGCGGTGGTTCCTTTACCGCGACCGCGGAAGGGTACAATACGTTCTTCTTCAACCCCGCCGGTTTTGCGGCAGACGGGGAGCTGACGCTTGCGTCGGCAACCGTCTGGGCGTTCACCAATTCGGATACCATCTCGCTCGCCCAGGATCTTGCCGGTAGTCTGCTCGGCCTCCCGTCCTCGTCCGTTTCCGCTCCAACGCCGTCGTTTGATGATGTCGCTGTTCGGGCCACGTTTGATGAGGAACTCCTGGCCGGTCTGGAAGAGGATCTGGCGGCCCTCTCTGATTGGGTGCAGAACACGCCTGATGAGGTGCTTGAGCAGATTGTTCAGGACGTTCTGGATGATCCTGGATACCAGTTCGAGAGTGAGGCGGACCTGGCGGAGTTCGTAGCTGCTGCCGGACAGGAAGACGCGATTGCGTTTCTGGAGGCGGTTGAGGAAGCAGCAGCAGGTGCCGGTTATCCGCTTCCGGTCACGGTTGACCAGTTGGAGGCCAAGATCGCAGAAGCGTTGCCCGGCGGATACGTCAATGCCGGCGCTATGGCCGGTCTTGGATACGCCGGACGCGGCATTGGCCTGGGCGTGTTCGCGAACGTGGAAGGCACCGTGGACGGGACCAACATACTGCAAGCGTCCGGTAGCGCGTTCAACACCATAACCTTCGTCGGTGGCCTCGGGCTTTCGTTTGGAGAACTGGATGTCGGCATAGCGCTTCGGCCAATTGTCTTGGGCTACAGCCGGATGAACATGGGCCCACTGTTGACCGGATATCTGGCCGGCGGGTCGGCGCCGAGCCTGAACACGGTCTTTGCCAACACCGTCTACTTCGGCTCGGGTCTGGCCGTGGACATAGGTGCCGCGTACAACATGGGACCCCTGCGTGTCGGCTTTAGCGTGAAGGATCTGCTGGGTACGCAGCTTGGCTATCGCAAGGCCTCATTCGACCAATATGTCGCCGCGTTACAGGAGTTCGCGTTGCCCACCGGTTCCGCCCTTACGGATGAGGAACTGGCCTCGGCGTGGACCATCCCCATGAAGATGAACGTTGGCCTTGAGTTCCACCCGGATCTGGGAGTGGTGACGTACCTGCTGGATCCGCGGCTGAGCGTTGATATTGTGGATCTTCTCGGTATTGTCGGTACCGCGGAGTCGGAGGCCGGCTTTTCGCTTCGCGATGCGTTGTCCATGCTCCATCTTGGGGGTGAGGCGCGGATACTCCGGTTTCTCAGCCTGCGCGGAGGCTACTACGGGGGATACCTCTCCGGCGGCGTTGGTGTTGAGGTGTTGTTCGCGGATGTGAACGCCGCGGTGGCCGGAGACTTTGGCCGGGATGCGGACGGCGTCTGGGGCTTCTCCACGGTCGGCGGCTCGTTTGAGGTGGCAATTCGATTCTGAGCGCACGGGAGGTGCTCAATGGTACACAGTGACTCCACCGGACCTCGTCGGGTCCGGTGTTCGACTACAACGGTGGTGGTTGCGACGATCCTTGAGGTGGTCGTCCTCGGCTTGACCGGGTGTGAACGCGTGTTCACCTACAGTCCGTTCGAATCGCTTCGGCGTGACCCGGCGAACCTCAGTGTGGAGCAGCAGGTGACCTTTGCCCGGGATGCGCTCTCCTCCGGTGACCCTGCGGCAATGGAAGATGCGTTTGCGCTGCTCTCCACCTCAGAGGATCCGGAGACCCAGTTGCTGGCCGTGGATCTGGCGCTTGGCGCCGCGGAGGTAGAGACGGTCCTCACGGATCTGCTTGCATCCGGCATTGCTGAGTCTGAGGATCCCACCGCGGCTCTTGAGGAAGCGTTGGCGGGCTTCTCAGAAGATGACATCGCCCTGCTGTCCGCCGCGGCGGATCTGCTGGTCGAAGCATCGGCGGAGACCGAGCCCACGCCGGAACAGTACGCGTTCACCGCTATCGGCCTTGTCGCGGTGGCCGCTTCTCAAGCGGGAGGGCTTTCAGAGCTGGAATCCGTGGACCCGGATAGTGAAGCGGGGCAGACCCTGACCCAGGCGGCTACGTTCATGCAGGAAGCGGCCACGGCGCTTGAAGAATCAGGCCAAAGCGCCGACATTCTAAGCGGGTTCGAAGATTTCTTGTAAGGACCAGCGGAGGGCCGATTCCATGCAGCGACGTCTCGTAGCGGCAGCGCTTCTCATGCTTCTTGTATTGTGTTGGGTGAGTGCTGACGTGGGAGAGGAGAGCGTTGCACTGCCCAATGGGCGTACGGCGGCGCTTGGGGGGATCCACGCGGCGCTTGCGGACAGCGAACAGGTGCTCTTTGCCAATCCGGCGGGTCTGATTGAAGTGGAACCGGGCTTCAGCGTCTCAGAGCTGACCTTTCGGCTCAGCGGCCCGGTATTCAGCATTGCCGGTCTGGTGGTTCAGGGCATCGGCGGAGCAGAGTTCACCACGCTGCTGGCAAGCGAAAGCGTCCAAGACCTCCTCAAAAGCATCTACGCCGGGTTCTCGCTCACCGGGCCTCTCTACTTCGGATTTGTTGGCGACGGGATAGGCTTTGGGTTGCACAACAGCAGCGCCGCGGTGGTTCAGAGCGTGGGCTCCACGTCCATGCAGGCTGTACTCACCGAGCGCTTCTTGCTCAACGGCGGGTACGCGTTTGCCGTCCCGCTACCGGAGAGCTGGAACTCAACATTGAGCGCCGGTGTGGTGCTCAAGGGCTTTCTTCGCGGGGACGTGACCGTTGCGACTAGTCTTCTCTCGCTCCCTTCGCTGGTGGAAAATGTCTCACCTGAGCTGCTCACCGGGTCACCGTTCTCATTGACCAGCGGGATTGGGGCCGATGTAGGGGTGCGCTACGGTCTGGGCGAGTGGTTGGCAGTTGGAGTCACGGGCATGAACGCCATCACGTTCACCGGGACGCTGAACTACGCCACGCTCAATGGCTTCATCGGCAGCACGGAGGACCCCGGCGCTCCGGTCTACGACATTCTGCCACAGAGCATCAACCTGGGATTCCTGTTCGCGCCGCCGCTCGGGGGTCTGCAGCGCTACATCAATGACCTGACCATACTGCTCGACTACCGTGACATCTTCGACTTCTGGATCACGCCCGCGGATACGGAGAACATCCTGCTCAAGTTAGGCGCGGGGCTTGAGGCGCGGCTGCTCGAGGTGCTCTCGCTGCGAGCCGGTTTCAACCAGGGCTTGTTCGCCGCGGGATTGGGAATAGATCTCAACGTGCTCAATTTCAATGCGGCGATGTACGGCACCGAGCTCACCAGCGAGCCGGGTCTCCGTCCGGTCTACAACCTGCTCCTTGGGCTTGAATTCCGGCTGTAGTTCTCGCTACCTTGTGACGACCTGCAACGGGCCGCTAGCTCAGGGGTAGAGCATCTGACTTTTAATCAGATGGTCACAGGTTCGAATCCTGTGCGGCTCATCAAACCGTTGACCTTCCGGGCTGTTTGCGATAGCTTTCAGCCGCAGCCGTGAGCGCGGCTGACACGTCTCCTTCGTCTAGTGGTTAGGACACCGGGTTTTCATCCCGGCAACAGGGGT
>CAYTGY010000106.1:0-9751 GCA_964437265.1 uncultured Spirochaetaceae bacterium
TCAGGCGTCAGGTAGTCCAGTCCCTGATGAAACCGTTCGGTGTTGTAGAACCGGAAGTCGCCTGGACGCAGGAGGTCGAGTTCAGCGGTATGACTGCGTTGGACTCCCAGACGGTCGTGCTCTTACCGGAGTATTCGTTCAGACGCGATGAGATGGTCACACGGATTCTTGACGCGCGAACCGGAGAGATCACGGACGAACTCACGTACGAAGAGGCAACGGCTCCGGGACCCGGCGCGTCCGAGCCGGACCAAACGGCGGGACCCGCCACAACAATTCGGCGTTTCCCGGCGGCGGGCGTCTCCGTGGCGCTTCCGGTAGTACCGCAGTCCGGACTCTTCCAGAGCAACAGTAACGAGCCGGTCGACGACATCATCGTGTACGACCTCGAGTCGGGTGAGGAGTTGACCAGGATCACGCGCAAGGGCGTCATCCTCGACGTCGCAGTGGCGGACGGTGCAGTCCTTTTGTACTACATGAAGCACATAGATAGCGCCGTCGGGCAGAATGTGCTGGTCAAGCACGCCCTGGAGACCGGAGAAGAAGCGTTCGTTACCGAAATCCAGGTCACGTGGCGCCCAACGCTGCTCGGGCACCAGGCGACGGTTCTCCGTGTCGTCGACGGAGTGGCATACGTTTCCGGAAACGGAATCAGTGCCGTTGACATGTCGTCGGGGCAAGAGCTGTGGTATGCCCAAAATGATACGGTCACCGGCGTCTCCGGCGCGATGGTAGGGCTCGGCTTCGTTGGCTCCGTAGATCCGACACCGATGTTCCTCAACGGCGCGGTGGTGTACCGAAACGTGGATGGGGTGTTTCGGAGTGTGGATCCGCGTACCGGGGCCGAGAATTGGAGCGCCGATCTTGGATGGTCCGGGGACTTCGCGGTCGACACAGCCGGCGAACGCATCTACGTGCTCCACGGTCTAGACGGGTTCAGTCCCCCAACAAAGTTCCGCGGAGTGAAGGCGGACTCCAAAGGCAGGCCCGGGATTACCGCGATCGATATGACCGACCGAAGCGAGATGTGGCACCACAACATGCGTGATCGCGTCATCGCAACGGTACACAACCGCGACTCACTCTTCGTGTTCTCCGGAAACGACGTGTACGAAGTGGATCTGGACTCAGGCCAACTCGACGTGGCCGTATCCATGAAGGACGATTGGGGAATCTCGTCTGATCCCCTCATCTTTGACGACCGAACCTTTGACGGTGAAATACTGCTGGTCTTCGAGGATCGTCTGGTGTGGATCGACCCCGCAACGGCCGAAAAGACCGGCGAGGTCGACCTTGGACTCTCTGTTGTCGACGGATACTGGATCGACCTCAGCATAGCCCAGGTAAACAACTCGATCCTTCTCGAAGTCCCTGCGGATGCGGGGCAAACCATCTATCTCTACGTAATCGATGCACGGTCGCGGCAGCCGCGCTACTACCGGTCGATCGCTACCTATGACGGGTATCTCCGGTACGACAACCTTGGCCTGTACCTGCTGAGCATGAACGCAAAAGGACGGACCGGAACACTGGGCTCCGTGTCGGTTTCCGCGTATGTAATACCGTAGCGACATATGTCGCGGGCAGTTCGCCCGGGAGTGTCTCGTTGTCGTTGCGAACAACAACGACGGAGTGCTCGGCGATGTCTGGGCTGCAGGCGACGTAGCCCTTGCGTTCCTCTCTGGTTACTTCGACCCCACGCTTCGCGTCGTCAAACAAACCGACCCGCGCCTTGAGCTTGAGAACGCGACGCGACGCGTGGAAGAGCCGCTCCTTGGTGAGGAGGCCGTCAAAGCCAAGACGCGTGCGCAGAAAATCGATCTGCACCTTCCGGCTCAGACTTGCCGGCGCTGCACCTCATCACGCATGCGCTCGACCTGCTCGACTGATCCCATACCCACCGACAGACAACCAAGGGGAACCTTCTCGACCATTCGTCCGGCCACGTCCAGATCCTCACCGGTGGCTGCCGGGAAGCGCCAGGCAAGGACCTGCCCGGCGGCCTCGCTCGCGCTCATCCGGTTCAGGATAGCATTGATTCGTTCTGCCTGGGGTTCGGACACGGGTCTCAGTCCGCTCATGCGTGGGCCCCCTGAATCAGCGCCAGGAAGTAGCCTCGCACGTGCGGCGTGACGAGGTGCACCTCCCGCCGGTCGTTGGTGTCGAGTTGCTCGTTGTGCAGAAGCCTGCCCTCCCAGATATCGCACCAGGTCACCTGAACCGACCTTCCCTCGAGCACCGGAGCGCTTGCGAGTTCGAGAAAGATGTCGCCCCCGTCCGGGAAGAATGCGATGCGGCTGCCGTCGACTGCACGCGAAACGTAGGCCTCGTTCTTGCTGGAGTTCCGTTGACGTTCCACGACCGGATCGAGTGCGATGAGCGGCACCCGCCGTTCAATTTCGCGCAGGAGCCGAATACTCCGTTCCGCGACCTCCCCCAGGCCGAGCCCCCCGGGCGGGCGGTGAAAGCGCGCGGTCGCGCAGCCGGCGAGGATCGCCTTCCAGAACCGCTCGAGCCCGTCGCGGGTGGTTCCGTACATGCTCGCGTTGTTGCCGTAGGTCTTGACGGCGTTCAGCGGGCAGGTCTGTCCCTTGACGCCGCGAAGCTCTTCGCGAAGCTCGCGCACCTTTGTGTACGTGTCCCACTGCAGCTGCCCGGAGTTGGCGCTGTTCTGGGAGACCTCGAAGAAGTGATGGCGAACGGCATCGCGCAGGACGTATCGGTGGGACTCGTGATGGAAGTCCGGGTACCAGAACATCTCCGTCGTGTAGATGGGATGCGACACATCTCGCTCGCGTGCATACTCATGGATGAGGTCGATCCAGAATGCGGACCAGAGGGGGCTTTCCTGAGTTTCGTTACTCACGCAGTACAGAACGCAGTTGTACCCGAATGTCGTGTCGAGAACCGCCTTGAGGTGTGCGATCTGGAACGGGAGAATGAGCTCGTTGTTCTCGAGAGCCGGTACCGAGCGGAAGAACCGATTCTCCATCTCCGCGGGTCCAGTGGTAATGGATTCCGGCAGACCGGACTCGGCCGAAGTGTAGTTGCTGTTGTTCTTTGGATTGTACGGATTGTCGAGCCACGGCCCCCGCGCGTAATCGAACCGATCCCAGAGTTCCACCTGCGCCACAATGCCACGCGACGAGCAGGCAGCGAGGAAGTGGTCCAACCGCGAGAAGTACTCTTCGTTCGGCGCAGTGAGATCGCCGGCAAAGGGCCAGACGTCATCCGGATCGCGGCTCGAAAGCGTACACCGGACGTAGTTGCCGCCGCACTCTGCAAGCCGGTCGAGCTCTTCCTCTACATTTGGTACCTGAAAGAGATTGTCTTCGGAGCTCCCGCCCAGGAGCAATTCAGTTGTTCCGTGGACCTCCCAGTACCCGGGGCTGGATTCGCTGATCTTGAGCATGTTCCACCTGTGGGGAAAGGTTTGCGAGCGGCCGGGAAACCGCGTGGCTCAATGAGCCGCACGGTCTCCCGCACACTTCAATTTCTGGGCTTACCTGCCCATCACGCGGTCGTACTGTACCTGTCGGATCTCCATGAGCCGTTCAAGACCCATATCGTTCAGGGTGCTCTGGAACCTGTCCCATCCAGCGTCTACGCCACCTTCGGTGATCCAGCGAACGGTCTGTTCGCGGGAGTAGTCCTGAATGTCGGTCTCGAGCGTTGCGAGTTCCTCGGATTCCTCGGTCGAGGCGAGACCCGCGTGCCAGAACTCGTCCGACGCCCACTCGCTGTAGAGGGCGTAGAGCTCACGCTTCTCCTGCACGACGGCGGTCGGCTCGATCCGCTCGAACGCGGCCCGGGAGAGCCCGAAGGCGCTGCCGGCGCCCGGCGCGTAGGCATGTCGGAAGTCGTTGTAGCTCATGCTTTCCGGGGTCGGAAGGACACGAATCGTCCCGTTGTCCAGCAGCTCAAGGTTCTTGCCAAACGGGCCCAGGTTGAGCTGCAGGGACCAATCTTCTTCGTAGGAAACATCGATCCATCTGAATGTTACCTCGGGATACTCGTTCGCACTGGTAATGCCGAACGCGCCGGTTGAGTTTTGCGCCTGACTCCAGACGGTCACCCTCCTCCCGTAGCCGGGGCCGTCCAGGATGGGTAACGGTTCGTACTGATCGACTATCTCGGGACCAAGCCGGCCCTGCTTCTGCCATTCGACGAAAACCCCTACGATGCCGTCTCGATACTTCGACTGATAGACCTGACTGTTGTGCGTGAACGATTCTATGTCGATTAGGTCTTCCGAGTGGAGCTCGTGCATGTAGGCGACGTAGTCGCGGTAGTTCTGAGTAGTGGGGATGAAGAAGACGTTTCCGTCATCGTCCACATTGGTCAGCTGCCAGTTATCTGAGATGCCGAACGAGCCCATTGGGAACGACCAGTTGCGGGGATAGCGGAACGAGAACGGAATCTCGTCGCCGGCGTCTCCGTTGCCGTTCGCGTCTTCATCTCTGAACGCCATCAGCACTTCCCGGAGCTCGTCCAGTGTCTCCGGGGAGTCGAGACCGAGGTTCTCGAGCCAGGCGACGTTGATGAAGGTAGCGTCGTTGATCGCGTTCTCGTACTGCTCGTTCACCACCGAGAGTGTGTAGATGTGGCCGTCCGGGGCGGTGATTGCGGGCCGGTACGGCCGGCCGACGCCAAACAGCTCACGGGTCGCGGTCCCGAAGTTGTCGATGTACTCTTCCAGCGGAACCAGGATACCCTGCGTACCCCAGTTGACAATCTCGCCGCCGGGAATCGACCAGATCCCGTAGAACGCGTCCGGAAGGTCCATGCTAGCCACGATCAGATTGCGGCGCTCGTTCCAAACCGGCGGATCGTAGAGTTGCCACTCAACGTTCACGTTCGTGAGCTCGCTCCACGCCTGGATGATCTCCATTTCGTTGTAGTCCACGGTAACCTGCGGACGCTTGCGAGCCGCGACGGTTATCGTGACCGGATTGTCTACGACCGGGAAGCCGGTTGCGTTAAACCCCGGACCGTCTCCCCCGGTTGTCTCGTCCTGTTGGGTCCCGGTTGCAAACAGCGCCGCCGGCAGCGCCAGGCAAAGGACCGTGAACAAAAACCTGTGTCTCATATGTACCTCCTGAACATTATTCGCTCCAACCCGTCGCGCGCCGGGTCGGTCGTGCGCTATCCTTTGAGCGACCCGATCATGACTCCCCGAATGAAGTATCGCTGCAGGAAGGGATACGCCACGAGGATTGGTAGACTCGCGACGATGATCACACCGAACTGGACGAGATCGCGCACCCGCTGTATCTCCTCCTGTCCCTGCACGTCGAGCAGCATGTCCTCTGAGAGCTCGACCTGTATGAGAATGGAGCGAAGAACAAGCTGAAGCGGGAAGCGATCTTCGTCTGTTAGGAAGACCAGCCCGCGGAAGAACTCATTCCAGTGCGAAACTGCGTAGAAGAGCGCGAGCACCGCGATGATTGCCGGCGACGTTGGCAGTACAACGGATGTGAAAAACTTGAAATGTCCACAGCCGTCCATCGCGGCGGCCTCCTGGAGCTCGTTGGGCACGTTCGACTGGAGGAAGGTTCGTGCAATGATGGCGTGGTGAACGCTGACCGCGCCGAGGATCACCATCACCCAGAATGTGTTAAGGAGGCCAAGCCCGCGCACGAGCAGATACGTGGGGACGATACCGCCCCGAAAGTACATGGTGATCACGAGGAAGACCATGATGATTCCGCGCCCGCTAAACTTCCTCCGTGAGAGCGGATACGCAATGAGCATCGTCAGCGTGACGTTGATCGCGGTCCCCGCGATAGTGTAGAGGATCGTGTTTCGATATCCGCGCCAGATCTGGGCGTCCTGAAGGATCCGCCGGTACCCCTCCCACGTCACATCGCGGGGGAAGAGGACCACCTGGCCACTGCCAACGGCTGCGGGATCGCTCACCGAGGCAATCACGACGAAGTAGAGCGGATAGAGGACGATTACCAGTACGCCCAGCATGATCGTGACGATGATTGCTTCGAAAGTGGCGTCCTGCCGGGTCTGCCGTATTCGATACCGGCTCGAAATAAGCGACGCGCCTCGTACGGTCACCATAGGCTCGTCTCCGAGAGTGCACGTGCCGCGCGGTTCACGGTGATGAGGAGCACGACGTTGATGAGCGCGTTAAAAAGCCCGATCGCCGCGGAGTAGCTGTACTGCGCGCTCAGGATGCCGGTCTTGTACACATACGTTTCAATGACTTCGCTCGCGGAGAGATTCATCGAGTTCTGCAGCAGGAGGATCTTCTGGAAACCCACCTGCATGAAACGCCCCACGTTAAGGATCAGCAGGATCACCATCGTCGGCATGATCCCCGGAATGTCAATGCGGAGCATGCGCTGGAATCGCGTTGCCCCATCAACTGTTGCGGCTTCGTATAGCTCCGGATTGATCGCTGAGAGCGCCGCTATGTAGATGATGGACGACCAGCCAAAGTGCTGCCAGATTCCGGAGATGACAAACACGCTCTTGAACAGCTCCGGCTTGCCAAGGAAGAAGACCGGGGATAGGCCAAGGAATCGCAGGAAGGTGTTGACGATGCCCACCCGTGGCGAGAGAAAGATGTGAATCATCCCGGCAATCACAACGACCGAGATGAAGTGGGGTGCGTAGGTGATCGTCTGGAGCGCCTTCTTGAAGCGTCGGAATCTGAGCTGGTTAAGCAGCAGCGCGAACGCAATTGGTATCGGAAAGCCCGCCAGGAGATCGTAGAGCGCGATACCAAGTGTGTTCCTAAGCAACGTCCAGAAGCGGAACGAGTTGAAGAAGCGGAGGAAGTGCTTGAGCCCTACCCAATCGCTCCCCCAGATACCGTCCACCGCGCGGAAGTCCTTGAACGCAATCTGCAGTCCGTAGATGGGACCGTAGTGGAAGATGATGAAGAACACGATGACCGGAAGGGCCATGAGGTAGAGCTCGCCGTCGCGAGCAACAACGCGGAACAACCGCGATCGTCTGCGAGGTGATGGGTCGGAGAGCAGAGGGTCAAGCGCACGGTGTAGGCTCATGCCGTATGCTCACCCGGCTTCGTGCGGCGGTCAATGAACAGTTTCTCCGGTGGGATGTGCCGTTTTTGCCGACAAGTATGCCCAATTCCTGCACATCCTCCGAGCTTGACAGCGCTCAGGTCAGGGCTGAAAATGCCGTCGTGTCCAGGCTGTCTCCGATCTTCCTGCGGTTCCTCGCCTTCTACCTTCTACTGATCATTCTCCCACTCCTCGCCTTCAGCCTCTTTCTGTTCCGCCACGTCTCCGAACTCCTCGTCAAAGACGCCATCACCATGGCGAACACACGCCTCGGGATTCTAGAGGCCGGAGTTGACCGGGAGATCCAGATCGCGAATGACACGTCACTCAAGATCACATCATCGCAGCGGCTACGCCCGTTCCGAATCTCCGAATCGCCAGGAACTGCCTATTCCGCGGTACGTGCACTGAGCGACTTCCGGCTCCCTTCGAGCGCGATTGACGAGATCTTTCTCTACTTCCACCGTGACGACTATCTGATCTGCAGTTCCACCACCGTCGGCCTCGATCGGTTGGAGGTCGTGACCGGTGGGGCCGAGGATCTGGACGCGCAACGTTTCATCTCGGACATCGTGACCGAGGAACCTTCCACGCGGGTCAGCGGCCCCTATCGTGTCTCACTTTTCACAAGGGCCCCCGTCGAAGAGTACTACCTCCTTCGCACCGCAATTCCCTCATGGGGGCCCACTCCGTACGCCACGCTCGCCTTTGCGATCTCTGCCGGCAGACTCATCGAGCTTGCCATGTCAGAAGGCGGACCGCTCGAATACGCGATCACGCCCCCCGGCGGGTCAGTACCGGAGGCCACCGAGGGCATCGTTCTGACAAGCCGATTGAGCTCGCGTTCCGGGTGGCGCTTCCACGCGTTCGCGGACATGGAGGTGATCACGGCTCCGGCACGACAGCTGCGTGGGCTTTCGATCCTCATGTTAGTCGCGACCGGAATCGCCGCGACCCTCGTGGTCATCGCCGCGTTCTTTGTGAACTACCGGCCGGTGAAGCAGCTTCTTGAGGTGCTTGGCGGAACACAACGCTCCCGCGCGCCAATCGAAACGTTTGACGAGGCGTATCAGACACTCTCCAGTCTGATCAGTCACGAGAGGGCGCTCGAGGCGCGTGTCCACGAGCGCGAGGCGAGCGCCCGCGAGGGCGCGGTCACGAGGCTGCTCGCGGGAGTCGCCCCCGACCGGCTTGACCTGGATGCGCTTTGGACCGGGATCACCCTGCCGCAAGATGCACATACCGGCACCGTCTACTCGGCACTCGCGATCCGGCCGGCGGCCGGTGACGATCAGCGCGAAGCACTCGAAGAAGTCCTCCATAGCGTGACAAACGACCGTTCCACCGGGCGTGAGTTCCTCGACGTAGGATGGCTGTGCCGGGCCGGTGCGGGCCGGGAGCCGGCCGTCCTGGTTGTCCGGATGCCCGCCATGGGACCACGGCGGGCGCAGGCCCGGCTTGCAGAGCTGGCAGAGATCATCCTCCAGCGGTTGCGCGGGCAGTGGGACGACAAGACTGTTCTGGGAGTCGGGCCGAGCGTATCCTCGATCGAGTTTATCGGCAGGTCGTACGATCTCGCGCGGACGGCTGTTGAGCAGAGCTTCGTGCTTGGCGTAGGCCGCGTGATCGAGTCGTGGGAGCTGGGCAAGAGTCGTTGGGACCGGATGCCTGTCGTGGTTGACCGACACGCCCTTCATCGCGCCGTCGCTTCCGGCGAGCCGGAGGAGATCGCGGAATACTTTGAGACGATTGGTAACCTGCTGCGCGACGATCGCGTGCCGGCGTACATTGCGCGCGGGCTCTGCGTTGAGATCTGCCGCCTCGCCGGCGAGATTGCCTTCGAGGTCGGCCGGGAATCGGGGGTCGCAGTGGAACGCCCCGAGTGCACTACGTATGTGGAGCAAACCGTGAGTTATGATGCCTTTGCACTTGACATAACGCGGCTCCTCAGTCGAGTGAGCGCGCTGTACAAGAGCCGCAGAGATCGCGAATCGGCGCAGCTGTATGAAGAGCTGCGAGCACGGATCGACGAACAGACCGGCGACCCGCAGTTCTCGATCCAGTCGCTCGCCGAGTTCTTTGGCGTGGCGCCCTCGGTAGTCACCACACTCTTCCGGCGCTACCACGGCAAGGGTCCGAACGCGTACCTTGCTGACCGACGCATTGAGAAGGCGCAGCGTCTGCTGCGCGAGACCAACTTGCCGCTGAAGGATGTCGCTGCTCAGGTCGGCTACTACAACGTGTCCAGTTTCATCCGCCGGTACCGTTTGCTGACCGGAGAGACGCCGGGCGACTACCGTAAGGAGACGGCGCCGTCATGAGGACATTCTGTGGATGCCGCAGGAGAAGAGTGAGTGATGCCAAACCTCATTCTCGTGATTGCGGATGAACTCCGCGCAGACACGCTCGACGGTGCGTGCGCCCAAGGATCACGGCTACCCGTCTACTGGAACGGCCGGCACAACGACGCTCTAGATCCACATGCCTTCTCACGCGCGTTCCCCCCATTATGAACGGTTACGTCGATCTCGCCGCGATCCAGCCCTTGCCCCCCTTTTCAGCGCCCGCTATACTGAGCCGGTACACCGTGGCTTAAACGTCCAAACCGATAGGAGGCAGATTATGCACCTGCCGTGCCGTCGTGTTCTGGCGAACCTCGCGTTGCTCCTGCCGCCGGCCTTTCTTCTCGTGACGTCCGTCATCACCGC
>CAYTGY010000107.1:0-9730 GCA_964437265.1 uncultured Spirochaetaceae bacterium
CACATATATTATGCTTTCGAATCCCTCCTTAAAACGCCAGATTCGTTGTGAGGAACTATCTACGGAGAGGGAGGGATTCGAACCCTCGGTACCCTTACGAGTACAACTCCTTAGCAGGGAGCCCGATTCGGCCACTCTCGCACCTCTCCAGTACCGCTCGTGTAGTGCTCCTGCCGTGACGGAGAGAGTGGGATTCGAACCCACGGAGCCTTGCGGCTCAACGGTTTTCAAGACCGCCTCTTTCGACCACTCAGACACCTCTCCGAGCTTGCAACGGAGTGATAATATAGTCGGCACACCCGCCGTTGTCAATGAGTCCCCGGCATCCCGTACTTGCGAACGTACGCTTGGACCACCTGCCGGTCCGCAGTGGAAATCCGGTGCGCAAACTCCTCCAGCAGATCCGGATTGTACCGGAGCGCGGAGTAGAGCACCCAGTGTGACTTGTTGATCAGCCATTGCGATTCGGTCTCCCGGCCGCGGGCAAGCGTGACCTCCCCCAACCGGCGGTAGCGCTCATAAGCAACCACGTGCGCCTCAGAGACCACGACTGTCTCCGCGGCGGAGAGCGTACCGTCCTCGAGCACCGACTCAGGCACGTTGATCCGCTGTCCCGGCAGCATGAAATCCGGGTCTGAGAACGTCTCCCTGTTGGCCGCATAGAGATCCGGCCAGAGATACGCGTTGTCCCAGTACCGGCTTGCCAGCATGAAGAAGTTGTCTCCCCAGCGGACAATGTGCTCGGCTATGACGGGCCGGTCTCCCAACTCGTCCGGGTCACGCTCCGCTGCCGGCTCGGTGGCCGGTGCAGTCGCCTCCGGTTCGGGTTCCGGTTCGAGTTCCGGTTCGGACTGCGCGGCCGGTTCTTCAACGGGTTCCGGCTCAGGGCCAACTGCGGGTTCTTGCACAGTCGTGCCTGCATCGGCCCCAAGGGGCCAGTAGAGACCATAGACAACCGCCATGCCGCCAATGAGGAATATGGCTGCGGCAATGAGGAGCGGAATGCCACTTCGCTGTACGCGGACGTCCATCACGGCCTCCTTCGTAGAATTATCGGCCGATGTCCCCCCGTTGTCCACAACAGCGCCCCGCGACTACACTGACCGCATGGAAACGCACGCGACGGTACAGGTGGAGCGGCGCATCCGGGTGGCGACCTATGAGATTGATATTGCACGGCACGTGAGCAACATCGCGTACATCCGCTGGCTGGAAGACCTGCGGTTGCAGCTCTTGGACACCTACTTCCCGCTTGGGACGCAACTAGCCGCGGGGTATACGCCGGTGCTGACCCGGACTGATATCCGCTACCGCCGGGCTATCCGGCTTGATGATCCGGTTATGGGAGAGATGTGGGGCACGGGGGTGCGCGGCATCCGCGTGTTTCTCTCCGCCCGCTTCCGCCACCCGGATGACCCGGCAGTTGTCTACGCGGAGGCGGACCAGGAGGGCGTGTTCATCAGCCTGGAGACCGGGAAGCCCATTCGGGTTCCGCCGGCGTTCCGATCTCTGCTGGATGCCGCACATGGCCCGGCTGCCGAGCCGTGAGCCGGCAGCCAACGCCGCTACCGCGCGGCTTCTACGCGGCTGACGCGGTCACCGTTGCGCGCAGTCTCCTTGGATGCATCCTGCTGGCCACCACCGGCGACGGCCGGTGGTGCGGCGGGATTATCGTAGAGACGGAGGCGTACCGCGAGGAAGAACCGGCCTCGCACTCCTTTGGCGGTCCGCGCGGCCGCAATACGGTGATGTTTGGTGAGCCGGGCCACGCATACGTGTACACCAGCTACGGGATCCACGCCTGCATGAACGCGGTCTGCGGGCCGGTCGGCAGCGGGGAGGCGGTGCTGATCCGTGCGCTCGAGCCGCTGGTGGGGCTTGCGGAGCAGTGGCGGCGTCGGTACCCGGGGCAGCCCGTTCCGGAGTGGGCGGGAGAGCGTCCGGCGCGGCGGATTCGGGAGCTCGCCGCGGGGCCGGGGCGCCTCACCCAAGCACTGGGAATAACCACCGCGCTCAACGGCGCCGACCTGTGTGCGGCGGAGGCCGGCGCAACGGCACACGGTGTGATAATTGCCGTGGGCCAAGCGGTTCAGGATGCGGCAGTGCGTCAATCGACCCGGATAGGGATCAGCAAGGCAACGCAGTTGCCGTGGCGGTTCACCATTTCCGGCAACGCTTTTCCGTCACGACCCGAACGGTCCTGAGATGATCTCCACCACGCGCTCCAGGTCATCCATTGAGTAGTACGCGACCTCTATCTTTCCGGTGGTGTTTGAGCCGCGAACCACCACCTTGGTACCCAAGGCGGTGATGAGCCGCTGCTCAATCTCCTTGAGCTCAACCGGCTTCTCAGCGGCACCGCCGGGCTCGCCTGCCCCGGGAACGTCGAGCAGCTCCTCCTCCAGGTCGATTGACGGGGACGCGGCCTTTGCCGCCAACTCCGCACCACGGACGGAAAGGTCCTCACCCATGATGCGGCGGAACAGCGCCATGCGCTCCGCGTCGTCCTTGACCGCCAGAAGCGCGCGGGCGTGACCGGCGCTCAGGCTCCCACTGGTGAGCGCCTCCTGGATCTCACGGTCAAGGCGTAGGAGACGGAGCGTATTGGCAATTGCGGAGCGGCTGATTCCTAACCGCTGGGCCACCTGGTCCTGCGTATAGCCGGCTTGCTCAATCATGCTCTTGAGCGCCATCGCCTCATCTATGGGATTGAGATCCTCCCGCTGAAGATTCTCGATCAGTGCTATCTCTAATTTCTCTTCTTTTGAGAATTCCTTAGGAATAACAGGAATCTCTTCAAGCCCGGCGATCTGCGCGGCGCGGTATCGCCGCTCTCCGGCAATGATCGCGTAGGTCCCGTCGCCGGTATCCTCCGCGATGATCGGCTGGATGATCCCCTTCTCCCGGATGGAGTCTGCGAGCTCTCCAAGCGTTGCCGGGTCAAAGTGCTTCCGTGGCTGGTCCGGATTGGGCCGAATCCGATCCACAGGAACGTTGACAATGCTTGCCAGATTCTCCAGCTGCTCGAGGTCTCTGCCCTGCAGCAAGGCATCAATCCCTTTTCCAAGACGGCGCTTAGACACGCTCCAGTACCTCCTCCGCCAGCTTCTGGTAGCTCACCGCACCGGCGCACGTTGGGTCGTACTGATGCACCGGAACCCCGTGTGAGGGGGCCTCTGAGAGCCGCACGTTGCGCGGAATAATGGTTCGAAACACCCGTTTGCCAAAATAGCCGATAACCTCTTGCACCACGTCTTGCGCCAACCGCGTTCGTGAGTCGTACATGGTGAAGAGGATCCCCATGATGGCCAGCTCCGGATTGAGCCCGGACTGCACGCGTTTGATGCTCTTCAGCAGCTGCGTGAGTCCCTCCATGGCGAAGTACTCACACTGGAGCGGCACAATGACCTGGTTGGCGGCTACCAAACCGTTGAGGGTGAGGATGCCCAGAGACGGCGGACAGTCCACAAAGATGAAATCGAACTGCTCGCGGACCGGATCCAGAACACGCTTGAGAAACTGTGCACGGTCTTCCTGCTCAACCAGCTCCACATTGGCGCCGGTGAGATCAACGCTGGTGGGAACAATCTTGAGCAGATCAACGCTGGTGCCTTGAACCAACTCACGGAGATCCCTGCCGTCGCTGATTGCCTCATAGATGCCCGGCCGGCTGGTGTCCGCGCCTACGGAGCTGGAAAGGTTCGACTGCGGATCAAAGTCCACCAGCAGAACCCGCTTGCCGGCTTCCGCCAAATAGGCACCCAGATTCACGGCGCTGGTGGTTTTGCCTACTCCACCCTTCTGGTTGGCAAAGACAACTACGGTTCCCATGTAGAGGCAGAGTATAGTCAAAAGCGGGTTCGGTGTCAGTGTGGTAGACGCCGCACACCGGCGGCCGTAGAATGCCGGGAGCGGCCGTCCGCCGCGGGCCAACCGCCGCCGGCACATCAGGAGGGAGCATGCTCTCACGGAGATCCAAGCTCGCGTATGGCGCAGGAGATGCGAGCATCAGCCTGACCGTAACGGTTGTCGGCGCCTACTACGCCATCTTCCTCACCGACGTCGTGGGGCTCCCGGCAGGGTTGGCGGCAATTGCGCTCTTCGCCGGACGGAGCTGGGACTACGTCAATGATCCGCTGATTGGCTACCTCTCAGACCGCACGCGTTCACGGTGGGGCCGACGCCGTCCGTTTCTTCTCTTTGGGGCGCTGCCGCTTGGCGTGGCCTTTGCGCTCATGTGGTGGAGACCCCCATTCGCTCAACAGGGATGGCTGGTCGCCTACTACGCCGGTGCGTACCTGCTCTTTGACGCCGCGGCAACGGTTGTCTACATGCCGTATGTGGCGCTCACCCCGGAGCTCACGCAGAACTACGACGAGCGGACCGCGCTCACCAGCTACCGGATGGCGTTTAGCATCTTGGGAAGCCTGGTTGCGTTCGTTCTCCCTGCAACCATTGTTGGTACATTCGAGCCCGGGAATCTGGACCGCGTGCGCACCATGGGTCTGGTGTTTGGGTTGGCGGCGGTCATGCCGGTGCTGGTAACCTTCTGGGGCACCCGAGAGCGGACCGATTTCGCCCGGCAGGAACGACCCAAGCCGGCCGGATTGCTGCGGGCGATGATGCGCAACCGGCCGTTCGTGTTCTCCATGGTGATGTTCCTGCTCACCTGGATGGCCATCGACCTGCTTCAAGCCACCCTGCTCTACTTCATCAAGTTCGTCCTCAACCGCGAGCTCCAGGCGGATCTGATCATGGCGGCCATCTTTGTCACCGCGCTGGTTGCGTTGCCAATCTGGCAATGGGTATCCCGGACCGCGGACAAACGGATCGCCTACGTCATTGGGATTGCGTTTTGGGCCGTGGTCCAGGTGGCCCTGGTCTTCCTTGGCGCCGCAACACCGCCGGCGGTGGTGCTGGGCGTGTGCATGCTTGCCGGTATTGGCGTGGCCGCCGCGCATGTGCTTCCGTGGGCTATCATCCCTGACGCTATTGAGTGGGATGAGTGGCGGACGGGGAAGCGTCATGAGGGTGTTTTCTACAGCATGGTCACGCTGGTCCAGAAGATCGCCTCCTCGCTCATTGTCCCGCTGGCGCTCCTGGCGCTTCAGGCGGTGGGCTACATACCCTCCTCCGCCACGCAACCGGAGCGGGTGGTTACCGCGTTGCGTGTCTTGGTGGGCCCCGTGCCAATGGTGTTGCTTGCCGCCGGTATCCTCTTCGCGCTCTTCTATCCGCTTGACAGAGACCAACATGGACGGATTGTCGCCGCTCTGGAGGCGCGACGGGCCTCCGCACGCCCGCACCCGGCCACACCGGAGCCGCGGCAGTGAGCGACGCGGGAGCCGCGAACGCGCCCGGCGCTACCGGTCCGGCCGGCGCCGTGGGCCGTACCGAAGCCGTCCGGGCGACCTCCGGGCCGCTGGTGGTGCGCCGCGTTGCCTCTGCGTTGGACCGGCGCCGCTTCCTGATCTTCCCGTGGAAGATCTATCGGAATGATCCGCTCTGGGTTCCCCCGCTCCTGCGGGAGCGGCGAGCGGTCATGGATCCGCGCAGCGGGGCATTCTTGAAGCGAGGAGAGGCTGCGTTCTTCCTCGCCGAAGAGCGGCGGCCGTGGCCGTTGCCGAATCGCGTGGTCGGTACGATCTGCGCCGCGGTGGACTGGGAGCAGGTCCGCACCGTGGGCCGGAGAGAGTGCGTCTTTGGTTTCTTTGAGACCATCAACAGCATGGCCGTGGCCCGCGCGCTGATTGGCGCGGCGGAAGCGTTTGCGAGAGCTCACACCCTGGACTCGCTGATTGGGCCGTTCAATCTGGACTACGAGGACGGGTACGGCATTCTGGTTGAAGGCCGAGACCGGCCGCCGGCGATCCTGTGCGGACACACGCCGGCGTACTACCAGCGGCTGGTCGAATCGCTGGGGTTTGTCCCCGCACGTGCGGCGAATCCGGCATTTGCCGTTGAAATCGCCCAGCCGCCGCCTGAGCTCGAGCGGATCCGGCGCGCCGCGGACCTCGCTCGTCGGCGTGGCCACTACCACGTCCGTGGGGCACGCTTTGACCGGATTGAGGACGAGATAGACCGAGTCCACCGATTGCTCAACGATTCGCTCTCCGCGGACCAGACGGAGGCGATGCCGTGGCCACGAGAGGCGGTGGAATCGCTGGTACGCCCGTTCCGCGAGATTGCGGATCCGGAGCTAGTGCTCTTTGTGGAGCGCGCTTCAGGGCCTCGCGCGGGAGAGACGGTGGGCTGGTTCCCCGGCATCCCGAACCTCAATGAAGTGTTGATCCACCTCAACGGGCTACGCTACCCGTGGGACCTCGTGCGTTACCTGCGGCATCGCGCGGATCAGCCTGAGTGCCTGGCGGCGAAGAGTCTGCTGGTGCTTCCCCAGGATCACCACACTGGGGCCGCGGCGCTGCTCTTTGATGAGCTCCGCCGGCGCGCCACGGAGAAGGGGTACCGATGGATGGACCTTTCGCTCACCTCAGAGGGGAACCCGCAGACGCCTCTTCTGGCTGAGCGTGCCGGCGCATATCGCTACAAACGCTACCAGGTGTATCGCAGACCGGTCTCAGCCGGCTCGACGATCCGGGTGGTTGCCGCGATAATTGAGAAAGACGGTAAGGTACTTGTGGCCCGAAGGGGCGCAGAGAAGTATCTTGGCGGGTGGTGGGAGTTTCCCGGCGGGAAAGTGGAGGCGAACGAGTCTCCGCGGGAGGCTCTTGAGCGAGAGATTTGGGAAGAGCTAGGGATGCGGGTCGAGGTTGGCCGGGCGCTTCCGGAGATCGACTGGGTCTACCCTGAGCTCCACATCAGGCTCATGCCCTACGAGTGCCGGACGGCACAGGAGCCACACCCGGCGGGCGACCATGACGCCATCCGCTGGGCAACCCCCGCTGAGCTACTCCAGCTTGCTCTCGCGCCCGCTGATCGCCGGCTTCTTCGTGTGCGCGAGTTGTTAAGCCACAACGAATAAGCACGTGAAGTACTACAGAAAGCGGGGGTGGGTGTCGACATTGAAGAAGAGATCGTTGGTTGCCTATGCAGCGTATGAAAAAAAGCATAGACTCTGTTAGATTTACACTAGTTGCTGCTCAAAGGATCGAGTATGAAAAGCGAGCGAACCGCAAGCGCGCAATCTGAGCTCCTTCGTCGCGATGTAATGCTGGCCTTTCCAAAAATCGAACTTCATCGCCACCTGGAGGGAACCTTCCACCTACCGACGCTGCTCAAGGTCGCCCAGCGGAACAAGCTCCCGGTCCCGGAGACCCTGGAAGAGTTCAAGCCGCTTGTCCAGTTCCCCAAGGATTCAGACCCGGACTTCCTGAGGTTTCTGTCGTTCTTCAAGAACGATTGGTACCGCTCACTAAACGACGTGGAAGAAATCGCCTACAGCTCGGTTAAGCAGTTCAGCACGGACGGCATCTTCTTCATAGAGCTACGCTTCTCTCCGGAACACTTTGCATTCCACAATGGATTTGACCGCGCGGAGGTTGCTCGTCTGGTAATGGATGCGGGAAACGCCGCGGCCAAGGAAGAAGGGTTCGGCATCAAGTACCTGATCACCTTCAACCGCGGCAAGCAGGAACAGCCGGAGATGCTGGATCTCTACCGGATGCTTCGCAGCCTTGACCGGCCGGAGATTGTCGGGATTGATCTAGCCGGCGATGAGACGAACTTCGGACCGGAGCTCTTTGCCGACTTCTTTGCCCACATCAACAAGGACGGTGTCTATGGGACCACCGTCCACGCCGGGGAGGTCTCCCCAGCAAGCCAGATCTGGGATGCCATCAAGCTGCTCAACGCCAACCGAATTGGCCACGGCGTCTCCGCTATCAACGATGAGGATCTGCAGGCGTACCTGCGGGACCATAACATCGCACTCGAGCAGTGCATCACCTCCAACTACCAGACCGGTTCGTGGAGTGATGAGGCAAGCCACCCCATGGGCGCGCTCCATCGGGCAGGCGTTCCGGTCACCATCAACTCGGATGACCCCACCATTGAGGATGCACTGCTCTCTGACGACTACGTGAAGTCAATACGGTACTTCGGTTTTTCCGTCGAGGACCTGATTGAGCTCAATCTCCGCGCCATTGATACGGCCTTTCTCTCAGACAGTGAGCGGCGTTCGCTGCGAGCCGACTATCAGAACGCGGTGAAGACGTTCCGTTCAGCACACTCCGTATAACCGCATACCCTCTCACCAACGTTGTGCACACGCTTCATACCGGCTCTTACGGACACCCCGCATCCCGGGTGATGACGGCGGAGCCGGAGGTTCCCTCGGTCACCGCCGCAACCAACTCCTCCGCCTGGATTACCGGGATCTCCATCGTGAGGACTACCTCCTCACCAAAGACCTGCTCCACCACACGCCCGCCACGAGCGGCAATCCGCGGCATCAACGCATCCAGAAAGCGATAGGCAATCCGTATCTCCACCAGGCATCGCTCCAACAGCGGGCGTGTTTGGGCGGCGCCAATGAGCGCGCGGGCGGTGTCTCCGTACGCCTTGACCAGACCGCCGGTGCCCAGCTTGGTTCCGCCAAAGTACCGCACCACGGTGAGCAGGCAGTTTCGGACGCTGCTGCCGCGGAGGATGTCCATGATTGGCCGGCCGGCGGTTCCGCGGGGCTCGCCGGCATCGCTGACACCGGCGTCTTCGGAGCGCGTCGTGCCCAAGAGAAAGGCGTACACTACATGGCCGGCATCGGGATGCGTCGCCCGGCGGTTGTCCAAGGCGCGCTCTACGGCGGGGCGGTCAAAGGCGGGCTCAAGACGTCCAATGAAGCGGGAGCGCTTGACCACGAGCTCGGCGGTGACGGTCTTCACCAACTCGCGGTCTTCCGGTTGCGCATCCCGCTCGGATTGTTTCACGTGAAACACTCATTCGCCGGTGTCGGGGTCCTCGTCATCTGGGCTCGGGTCGCCTGAAACCCCAATTGTGTCGGCGGAGGCGCTCTCTTCGGGTTCATCCTCACGCGCGGAGCGATCAATGCCCACAACAAAATCCGGCCGCTCAATGTTGACAACGCGGACGCCCATGGCGGTCCGACCCTGCACCGTGATTCCATCTATCTCCATCTTGATGGTGAGACCCTGAGAGGTGATGACTATCAACTCATCGCCGCCGCCGACTGCCAGCGCACCAACCACCTCGCCGGTACGCTCGCTCACATGATACGCGATCTGCCCCCCGGTCCCACGCCCATGCGGAGAGAAGTCATCGTAGCGCACGCGCTTCCCGTATCCGAACTCGGTCATGATAAGCATCTCTTCGCCTTCGGCAGCGGAGAGCACGGCGGCCAGCTCATCGCCTTTGCCCAACCGGATTCCCTGTACACCGCGGCTCGGTCGGCCCATGGCACGCACCGATTCCTCAGTGACGCGGAGCCCGCGCCCATGACGGGTGAGGAGCATGAGCTCATCGTTGCCACCGGTCAGCAGCGCGCTCACCACCTTATCCCCCTCATCAAGATGGATCGCATTCACGCCGCGGGTGCGTGCATTGGAGAACTGGTCGGTCGTGACCTTCTTCACCACACCCTTGCGGGTGGCAAAGAAAAGATGGATCTCCGACGTGAAATCCCGTAGTGCTACCACGGCCGCTATCTCCTCATCTGCGGAGATCTGTCGCAGCGACCGAATATGCGTGCCGCGGGATGCCCGGGACTCTTCGGGAATCTCATGCACCTTCAGGTAGTACGCCTTCCCCTCGCTGC
>CAYTGY010000108.1:0-1653 GCA_964437265.1 uncultured Spirochaetaceae bacterium
CGAACAGGCGGTACATCACATCGCTCGCAGTGATGATTGACTCGAATATGGGGGGCTGCTTGAGCGACACCGAGTGCTTGCGCCGCGAGAGGATCTCCACCTGCGTGCGCAATCCGCGCATCTGCTCGGCCAAGCCGACCGACGTTGCCAGCTTGTTTGGATCAACCGGCTTGGACATGAAGTCGAACGCACCAATCTTCATGCACTCCACGGCGGTGTCCACGTTATCCTCAAGCGTCAGAATGAGGACCGGAATCTCCGGGTACTCCGCACTGATCTGCTCCAAGAGCTCTTTTCCGGTGATCTCCGGCATGTAGAGATCAAGGAGGATCACCGTGACCTCGTGCTCTGCCAGCAACGGCATAACCTCTCGAGGATCCGTCCGAACCATCAGATTCTCCCAACCCGCAGCCTCCAGTATGGATGCGTAGAGCTCGGCGGTTGGTTGGTCGTCGTCGCAAATAAGAACTGTGCTACTGCTTCGTGCCATAGTTTCCTGTGTTCACGATTATGCTGCCGGCGCGGATAAGAATCAATCGGGCCTGAATCTGGTCATGAAGCGCCGGTCTATGAAGTCCTTAAGCCGCCACCAGGTGTGCCCCGCAAACACGAATGGGATGCCAAGAACGCGGCGGTACATCATGGCTGCGTTGGGGACGGAAACGCCGCATCTGCCCCCGCGCTCCGAGCGCAATGGAGACGTTATGAAGCAGTATGGGTCCCTCTCGAACGGCGAATACGCCGGCCCTAGGCAAGGATCGCGGCGTGAACCAGATCCCGTCACCGCCGCCGAAGATCTCCGGAAGACCGAGGGCTTGCAGGTGCTCGTTGACGGCAAGCGCACCGTCCGGGCCCACCGGCAGCCCCGACCTGCGATAGATACCTCCAGGAACAACGTGACGCGGATTGAATCGGCGGCAGATTCGCATGCCCGCCACCATAAAGCTTTACTGAAACAGTAATCATAAGTAGCTTTTGGGTATGGACAATGGGAAGCAGCACAGGGCAATACTCGACCTCCAAGGAGGCACGTGTACCTCGTGCACTATCACTATTGAGCACGTCGGGCGCAGAATCACGGGAGTCACGGACATATTCGTAGATCGCGGAACCAGCACGATCCAGGTGGAATACGACGGCAATCACGAGGTTCTGGAGAAGATAGTAGGTCTGGTTGACCGCATCGGCTACGAGGCATCGGTACGTGCAACCGATACGGCGGATGTACCGGCCGGCTAACCTTTCATGCTCGCCACGGCGACATTCATTCGACTCATCCGTTGTGCCAGGAGACGCGCCAAGAATATGCCGTAGTGCGGCTTCTGCTTGATGACGTTTACAAACGCTTTCTTGGGTATCGGCATGAGCACGCTTCGACCGCGGGATACGACGGTTGCCGAGCGTCGATCGTTCAGCAAGAAGCTCATCTCTCCCAGGAAGATGTCATCCGGGGTAAGGACGGAGACTAGTTTTCCCTGGGCAAATATCTCCAGCGTCCCTGAGATGATATAGTACAGGTAGTTCGACTCCTCGCCTTCCTTGAAGATGGTCTCCTGATCCTGGAACACGCGCTCCTGTTGATCGCTGAAGAACCGAGGAACCATGTTGCTCTCGTTCTGCTGATGGGTGAGATCAAAGGAGACCTAGTTGCCT
>CAYTGY010000108.1:1663-9727 GCA_964437265.1 uncultured Spirochaetaceae bacterium
GGTTCTCAACGTAGTAGCGAGTCATCTGGATCCCGTGTCCGTGCATAGACAGATTCACCTGGTCGTTTGCTGTCTGTACCCGGCCTTTCCAGTCGAATCCGGCACCTTCATCGCGAATGGTGAAGTGGGAGCGCTCGGAGGTGATCCGGTACGAGAAGTGAACGCGTTTTCGCCTAATATCCGGATCTTTGCACTTCTCCCTGATGAGGGTCAGGATATCACCGTGATTGTTCAGCCAGTCCGTCTTCTCCGCATAGCTGATATTGCAGTTGCCGTGCTCAACGGCATTCATGAGCATCTCAAACAGCGCGCCGTGCAAATGATCCCGCTTGTCCGGATTGATGTAGTTGGAGTTGTACAGGTAGTTGCTGACCAGATTCGCGTACGTGTTCCCGTTGTATGGATCATTGTCCATCACAAAGGACCCGGAGATGTTCCCGAGCAGATAGCTCTGGAGATCGCGCTGGAATAGGATTCGCCGGTTCTGAACAACAATGCGCAACACCCGGAAGAAACTGGAGACAAACTCGCCGCGCGGAATGAGACTGATGACGTTGGAATCCGGCATCCGTTCCTCAAGCAACTTTGCGTCACGCCGCGCGTGCACACCAATGATGCCGCCATAGTGCAGCCACGGGTCTGTCTTCACGGTATCCAGGATTGACTGCGTGTCCATGTTCGCGTCCGAAAAGTTGATAACGTTGACTTCCGGCAGCTCGTACAACAGGTGTTCAAGCGCTTCTTCGCTCGACCCAAAGAAAACTGGAACAAAATAGTGCCCCAGTCGTGCGCAGATACGCGCCACGCGGTCGTTGAGGTCTCTGTCGGTGCTGATCACCGGCATTTTTCGCATACCCGTGCTCCTATCTGACCGAATCCCTCCTTTGCTTATCGGTGCGTACTCCATTGGTATCAACCCCTTGCAGAGAGCCCCAGGCTCTCATACACAGTTACCGCCGCGCGAGACTGGTTCATGGTATAAAAGTGAATACCGCTAACCTGATTCTCAATCAAATCATGGCATTGGGCCAGTGTCCAGTCCAGACCGATCTTGCTGATGTCGGCATCATCCGCCACCGACGATAGCGCACGCAGGAGTGGGGCCGGATAGCGCGCACCTAGAGATGTCTCCGGAATCCGCTGGAAATTACGGCGGGAAATGATGGGCATGAGCCCTGCAATGATGGGCACGGTGATGCCCGCTATCAGGCATCGCTCGCGGAAATCGTAGAAGTCCCGGTTGTCAAAGAAAAGCTGCGTACAGATGTAGTCCGCGCCGGCATCTACCTTCCGCTTGAGATAGTCAATCTCCAGCATTCGGTTTGGCGTACCCGGATGCCCCTCCGGGAACCCCGCAACGCCTACACCAAACCCGCGGGGATCTGGATGCGGCCGGCCGGCGATCATCTCAACCAGGTCCGCGGCGTGGACAAAGTCGGAGGAACAATCGCCGGAATGATCCCGTGGTGGATCGCCACCGAGCGCCATGATGTTGCTGATACCCATCTCCGCGTACCGGGACAGGATAGCCGCGATCTCTCCGCGGGAGTGGCATACGCAGGTCAGATGCGGGATCGGGTCCAGGCTTGTCTCCGCTTGGATCCTGGTCACCAACTCGTGTGTCTGCTCGCGCGTTTGGCCGCCGGCTCCGTACGTTACGGAGACAAAGCCGGGCTTGAGCGGCTCCAACTCGCGGATCGTACGGTAGAGTCGCCCCCACCCCTTCTCCGTGCGCGGCGGAAAGAACTCAAAGCTGAACGTCGGCGCGTGCGCAAGGATCTCAGAAATGTGCATGAAACCGTTATAGTCGGCCGGCCACGCTTGTTCAAGCGCATTCCCATCCCCCCTGCCGGGCGCACCAAAAAAAGGCCCGCGGGAAACCGCGGGCCGCTACTCACTACGCCGGTTGGTCTACTTGGAATAGAACTCGACGATGAGTTGCTCTTCCGCGACCGTGGGGATCAGATCCCGTGATGGGAGAACGGTTACGGTTCCCTGCATCTCATCCCGGGAAATGGAGAGCCACTGGGGTACCGGCCGCGACGAGTTGTCCGCCATTACGCGACGCACAAGGTCCTTCGTCTGCTTCCGGTCTTTCACGGAAATGGTATCAGCAGCACGTACCAGCGCGGACGGGACATTCACCTTCCGCCCATTGAGCAGGATGTGCCCGTGGCCGACCATCTGACGGGCTTGCGCGCGGCTTGTAGCCATGCCGAGCCGATACACCACGTTATCCAGCCGGCACTCAAGCAGCATAAGCATGTTGCTACCGGTAACTCCCTTCATACGCTTTGCTTCGTAGAAGAGATTGCTAAACTGTCGCTCAGAGAGCCCATATGCCCACTTCAGCTTTTGCTTTTCATTGAGCTGACGACCGTATTCAGTCTGACGCACCCGCCCACGCTTTGGCGGCCCGGGTGGTTTGGGCTTTCTCTTGAGTAAACGATCGTACTTCATGTTGCCAAAGACATTGACTCCGAAGCGTCGGACAATCTTGCCTCTGGCCGTGGAGTTTCGCGCCATCCACTAGTCTCCTTATTGGCCGTTGAGAGCCATTAACTTAGGGTAAGCCGGCCCACTTGTCAAGTACCACACAACGTCACGCGCGGGCACGTATCCACGAGCGCGCTACTTCTTTCGCCCAAAGAGCCGTTTGAGAATCCCGCTACGCTGAGGCTCTTCTTTCTCCGGAGCCGGTCGCTCGTGGGCGGCGGACGAATCCTGGGCTGCGGCCCCCGATGTTCCGCTGCTGGAGCCGGTCACCGCAAAATCCTCGCCATACTTCTTTCGATAGTACTCAAGGCGGTCATCAAGCCGGTCGTGGCGGGTTGGCGCATCGGCCGCCGGTTCCGTACCCGGTCGCTGCGTTCGCGTATGACCATCACCACGGGGCGGCGTGCGTTTGTGGGACACAGGGCGCGCAGCCGGCTCATGCGTGGCGCGTGCATGCGACCGCTCGCCCTCCGGTGCCGGCCGGTGCCGTTGGCGGCCACCGGATGGGCGTCCCGCAGGAGCTCTTCCCGGTCGCCGGCTCCCGTGGGTAGAGCGACTGCCGGATGAGCTACGCGACCGCGGTCCGCCCTGGGTGTGCGGCCGCGACAGCGGGATGTATTCGCCCTCTGTTGCGTCATCACGAAGCAATGCAGGCTCAGGAACTGCGGAAGGAATCTTCCCGCCAATCAGTTCCTCGATTGCCTCAAGACTATAGACGTAGCGTTCACACGCGAACGACACTGCCTTGCCGCTCTTGCCGGCCCTCGCAGTTCGGCCAATGCGGTGCACGTATGATTCCGGGTCCTCCGGGAGATCGAAGTTGATCACCATATCAAGCTCGTTGATGTGCAACCCGCGGGCGGCTACGTCGGTTGCCACAAGAAACTCGAGCTCGCCGTTCTTGATCTGATCGATGATTCGAAGGCGCTTTTTCTGCGGGAGATCGCCTATGATGAACTCACAGCGGTGGCCATTGCGCTCAAGACGTTTGGCCACCAACTCCACCGAACGTTTCGTGTTGCAGAATACCAGCGCGGTTTCCGGTTGCTCCGAGTGCAATACTCCCAGGAGCAGACGCATCTTGTCGTCTTGTGAGACATGGTAGAGTTGTTGAGCCACCTCCTCCACTACAATGCTCTCCGGCCGAATCTCAATCTCCGCCGGGTCGTTCATGAACTGCCACGCGAGGTTGCGCACGCGGGTGGAGAGCGTGGCACTGAACAGCATGGTCATTCGCTCTTCGCGGGGGCGCGCCCGCGACATCATCTTCCGGATATCCGGATATAAGCCCATATCGAAAAGCCGATCCGCTTCATCAATAACCAGAATGTCCATCTGGCGCAGATCAAGCTTCTTTGACTGGTTGAAGTCCAGCAGCCTCCCCGGCGTCCCTACGATGATCTGGGCCCCTTCTGAGAGGAGCTTTTCCTGGGGACCGTAGCTGACGCCGCCGTAGATGCTGCCTATCATATACGGAAGGTGGTTGCCCAGGACCTTCGCCTCCCGCTCAATCTGCACCGCGAGCTCTCGCGTGGGAGCCACCACAAGCGCGCGCTTGTTGGGTCCCTCGGTCTGGAAGAGCTGGAAGATGGTGATCAAAAAAGCCGCAGTCTTCCCGGTTCCCGTCTGGCTCTGGACGCATACATCGCGGCCGGAGAGCGTGTGTTGAAACACGCGCTCCTGCACTTCAGTACACGTATGAAATCCAGCTTCATCGATGCCCTGCTGGAGGGGCCCAGCCAACGTGAGTTCAGTAAATCGCATGAATACCTGCTATCGCCTACGACCAAAGATGCGCAACAGCATCAGAAATAGATTGATGAAATCAAGGTAGAGCCGTAGCGCGCCATAGATGGCGCCCTTTCGCTCCGATTCTTCCTCAGCAAAACCGGCGTGCGCCATCGCCTTGATCCGCTGGGTGTCGTAGGCGACCAGCCCAACGAAGATCACGACGCCGACGTACGTGATGATCCAGTACAGTGCCTCGCTTCGGAGAAAGAGATTGACAAGGGACGCGATGATAAAGCCAAGAAGCGCCATGAACAGGATGCTCCCCATTCTGCTCAGGTCGATCTTGGTGGTGAACCCAATGACACTCATCACGGCAAACATACCTGCGGTGACAAAAAACGCGCGGGCAATGGTTGCGTCTGTGTACACCAGAAACACTGAAGAGAGCGTCAATCCGTTTAGTACCGCGTACACAACAAACAGCATCGTTGCCGTCTGTGCGCTCATCCGATGGAGCCTTCCGGCCAGCACCATCACCAGCGCCAATTCGCCAATGATCAGTCCAAAGAACACGACTGAGTTGCCGAATATGAACCGCTGAACGGCTACGTTCCGGCTCACGGCCAGCGCCATGAATCCGGTGACCGCCAGCGCCGCGGCCATCCACCCGTACACCTGAGTGAAGAAACCGCGTTCGACGACCCGCGCCTGCGCGCGATGCGCAAAATCGGCCATGCGCTACTCCTTAGGAATCAGCTTCAGCGAAGCCGAGTTGATACAGTATCGTTCGCCGGTCGGTTCCGGCCCGTCGGGGAATACGTGCCCAAGGTGTGCACCGCAGCGGGCGCAACGGACCTCCGTTCGCACCATGCCGAAGCTGCGATCAGTAATGGCCTCCACCGAGCCGTTATCCAGCGGCTTGACATAGCTGGGCCATCCGCTGCCTGAGTCGTATTTGTCTGTGGAGCTGAACAGGGGCGCGCCACAACAAACACAGACGTACTCGCCGGGCTCCTTCGTCTGCCAGTATTCGCCGGCAAATGCCCGCTCAGTGCCGCCCTTGCGCGCGACGGAATATTGTTCTGGAGTGAGGATCTCACGCCACTCGTGGTCAGTCTTGGTAACTCTCTCTTCCATTGTCCTTCAAGATACCACAGACGCGCCCAAATGATGAGTCCCGGAGCTCAACCGCACACGGTAGCTGGACACGGTTCCCGCACCGCCGTACCTTTGGAGTATCCGCAGCAACGAGGAGGCGCGTGATGCACGAGATCGAAAGCACCATCCGCGAAATCAATCAAGAGGTCCAGCGGACCAACACGGAGATTCGCAAGAACGAGGCGGCGGTCGGCACGTGGTTGGCCACCGAACCGCGTGATGAGGTACTGTCGCAGGCGTCGGAAGAGCTGGCCACCGCGCTTGAGCAGCGAGATCAGTTGGCCGCACAGATAGGCGAGTACGATTCAACCGTAGAGACCATCGAGCGCCTCCTTGGAGAGCAGGAGGCGCTGGCCACCAAGACTGTGGACCTGAAACGGGAACTGGCCCAACTCAAGGAATCATCCAAGGAGCACCTCACCCGGATTGGCGACGCGTCGTTCACGGTGTTCCGGGAGAACCCGCTTGTGGACCAGGAGTACGCGGACATCTTCGCCCCGTTGCTTGAGAACTTCGAGTTGATCCGGGACTTGGACCGCCAGATTGAGGCGAAAGAACAGCAGATTGAGGAGCGGTCGTTTTTGGATCGTATGGTCGAGCGAGGACGACTGATGCTCCTCCGAAACCGTCGCTCGAACCTAGCAGCTCAGACGCCACGTCTGCACCAGACCGCCGGCAAGGCCATTGTGGAGACGCCATTTGTGGACGCACTTGATGATCCCCGTCTCACCGAAGTGGCGGCTCCGTATCGGAAAGACATCAAGCGTATCCGCGAAATCGAGAACGACCTTGAAGCCATCTCCGAGCAGAACGAGCAGATCAACGGTGAGCTCGCTTCGGTTGGCACAGACCGGGGTCCCGACAGGAGGATTGCATCGCTCCAGGAGGCGCGCGCGGAGACCGTCGGCTCTCTCCAGGAGGTTGAGGCTACCACCGGCCGCCTGTATTTGGCCGGCTCGCCGGATGTCCCCTCGCAGATCTCAGCGCAGGTGCAAAGCATTCGTGAGCTGGCCACGGAGAATGACTCCCGGCGCGAGCGGATTCGCCGTCTTCAGGCAGCGTTGCGCGTATCGCAACTGGGAGACCGAATTGACGCCATCGATCGCGACATTGAACGGAAGGAGCTTTCGGTGCAGCGGCTCCAACAGGAGATCGGCGATCTGCGCGGCAAGCGCTCACAGACGGAGGAAGAGCGTTCACAAGCTGAACAGGAGCGCGGGGATTCCTCCGAGCTGGGCCTGACGTAGCGGCCACCCGAGCATAGGCGGCGCATCAGCACACTGAGACGGTAACGCGGACCAGATTGGGCCCGCCGTCATCCACCGCCAGCTCAACACCGTCCGCGGCAGCAATGACGCCCACGGCGTCCTCCGCCGCTTCGGCCAGCGCGTCCCCGACGATCCAAAACCCATCACGAATAGTGAGTCGCAGCTCCAGCTCCGCCCGCTCCGGTCCGTGACGCAACGAACAGTGCATCTCAACCACGTGTTCGGTCGGAATCCGACACGCCAGATCGTAGCAGACCATCCACAGCAGCCCGGTTTCCGCGGACGCCATATTCGCGCACCGCTCGCGGATGGCGGCCCGAAGACGCCCCGCCATCCGCGGGCCGCCACGGACCGACCATTGTGCGATAGGTTTGGCGACGCCCCCGAATTCTTGATCGGGCGCGCTACGTGCCCAGCTGGCGATCATCTAAGAATACCATAGCACCAGATAATGGTGTTTCCCACATTAATGGAGAAAACTTATCTATCGTAGACCAACTCGACCACACATATGGTGCCGTTGGTACCGTACGCCACTATGAGCTGATCGCCTGCGATGAGCCTCTGCGTAGCACCGGTGGGAAGCGTACCGCTGAAAACAGGGGTTTGATCATTGTCAGCACGATCCAACGGGTACGCGATGATTCGCGAGCCCTCCAGGTAGAGGCCCAGACCATCACCGCTCAGCGCCGCCGGTGCTGGGCGCAGCTGCCGTGTTGATCCGTCCGGCGCAAGGATTTCCGCGGTCCCGTCCGTGAACCAGAGCAGCACCTGGTGCCCGGCCGCATCCGTGTCTTGGGTCCGGTCACGCCCACCGACCAGACCCAGCGACGTTGGCGGCGACCCGGCTTCCGCAATGATAGAGAGCCCACCGGTACGGAGAGCACTCCGAGAAACGCTCCCATCCGTGTGAGCCACAAGTACGGCTTCACCCGTGAATACCGGTGGGAGGAACGTGGCCTTCTGGGTATCGAGCTGCTGTGCCACTCGCCCGGAGGCTACCTCGATCAATCCCACAATACCGGATGTGGTCACCACCGCGCACCGGTGACCGGCAACCCCGACACCGGCCACGTGCACCAGCGGTCGTTCCCACACAATGGAAAGCCCCACTCCTGCTAACGACGATTCCGACTCGCGGATCTGCATCAACGCCACCGAACGCGAAGTGGCAACAATCAGCCTGCCGTCTTGAGTCGACGACAGATCCACCACCGGAGCCCAGAGCGGGTACTCGAAGAGACGCTCACCGGTATCTGGATCCAACCCCACCAGCCGGCCGTCGGCGGTGGGAACGACGATCGTCTGGTCCACCACCGCCGGACCGCGAGGAACAATCGTCGCCTCCAAAACAATACACCAACGCACGGCAACATCGGTTGGAACCGCCCGCGACAGACCGCCCGTGGTC
>CAYTGY010000109.1:0-9682 GCA_964437265.1 uncultured Spirochaetaceae bacterium
TGTCATGGCAAAAGCCTGTTTGACTGTTTCAAGCTTCTGGTGCTTTTTCATAATACGAAGAACTTCTTTATCTCCTGGGGTGCGGGTGGTAATGCAGTACCACGAGCTGGGTGCGCCTGCGCCTGAGGGCACGTTCGACTTTGGCGAGGCGGAAGACTATTCGTTTCAGGTGACGGAGTAGGGGGGCACGATGAAGCTACAACGACTGGTGACGCTGATTGCGGTAGGTACGGTGGTCGCGCTGCTTCTCACCGCGTGTCCGCCGGGAGTGGAGCCGCAGCCCACGCTGTTGGAGACCATGGAGGGGAGTTGGGTCGCAACGGAGAGCGTGGTGTTCTACGGCGCAACGCTGACGAATACGCTGTCGCTGACGGTGAGCGGCGGAGACATCGCGCTGGGTGTTACGGTCTCAGACGGCGCGGGTGAGCGGAACAACCTCACGCTGAGCGGAACGGTCGGCGCTGCGGGCTCCGATGTCACGTTCACCTACTCAGGCGGGACGCAGGCGGCGGACAACGGAGACGGGACGTTTGACCCGGCGACGCAGGAGGACCTCACCGCGGCAGACCTTGCCGCGATCATGACGGACCTTGGCGGTACTCGCACCGCAGCCGTCTCCGGAACCACGCTGATCGTGGATGAGGGGCTGGCAACCGAGCTGGTGTTCGAGAAGCAGCACTAGCCTCCAGACACGCTTCGCCGGGACACGACGTCTTGATGCATATGCTCTATTATTGTCTCTCCGATTCTGGCCGCAGCCGGCGGATGGGACAAGGAGCACATCATGAAGTCACAACGAATCCTCGTGTTCTTCCTTGCGATCATGGCGGCATTGATCGTTGCAGCCGTCGTCTTCTCTGATCAACTGGAGGATCTGCTCAACCGGCCCGCGATGTACCGGCATGTGCTCTTTGTCCATGTCGTGGCCGCGACCCTTTTCTTCGCCAATGCGGTCATCGGGATTCTGTGGGAGTCGAGAAGTCTGGCCGCAGGCAGCGCGGGTGCGGTCTTGCACACTTACCGTACGGTCACCTGGCTCGATGCCCGTTTCTCTTCGCCGTTGATTATCGTCTCGCTGATTGGGGGCATCATGTTGAGCATCATCCTGGGCGATTTCTGGCAGACCGGCTGGCTCTCACTGGCGTTCCTTCTCTTTGTCCTCTCCGGAGTCGTCTGGGTTGTCAGTGATATCCCGACACAGTACAAGATCAAGAAGCTCATGGCCGATCTTGATCCCGGCGCCGAATGGCTTCCTGATGAGCTCATGCGCCTTCTCAAGATGCGGCTCTGGATATCGATGGCGGGAGTCATTCCGCTTCTCGTGGTCTTTGTCCTCATGGTCTACAAACCGGAGATTGTGCCGGTCGGAGCGTGGTTCGGGTGAGACCGGCGGCGGCGATGTACGCGGCCTCGGCTGACGCAGAGCCGTCGCCGCAGAGCCGTCGCCGCAGTATCTTCGCTCCGTGATCTACGACGCAATCCTCATTGGTGCCGGGCCAATCGGTCTGGAGCAGGGGCAGATTGGCGCTACCATCACCCGGTGGCCCAGGAACACCACCTTCTTCTCGAGTCCGGAGTGGATAGCCATAGCCGGAATCCCTATCCAAACCCAGGGGCAGGACCGTGTCACCGGGGAGTCGTACCTGGCGTATCTAAGACAGGTGGTGGAGGTGCTGGATCTGCAGGTCAACACCTATGAGTCGGTGACGGAGGTCACCGGCAGCGCGGGGGCGTTCACCGTGACCACCCGGCGTCTTGACGGGAGCCACGCGGTCTACACCGGGAAGACCATTGTCCTTGCAACCGGGGATATGAACGCCGCGGATGCTCGACGTTCCAGGCGAGGACCTTCCGCACGTCACGCATTACTGGCGTGATCCGCACGACTACTTCAGACGGTCGTTGATGATTGTGGGCGGGGCCAACTCCGCGGTAGAAGCCGCAATCAGGTGCTGGCGTGCAGGCGCCCGTGTGAGGCTGAGCTATCACGGCGAATCGCTGAGTGAGAAGCGGCTGATCTCGCGTCTGTATCTGGAGATCGACCTGTTGATCAAGAATCGTCAGATATCGTTTCCAAAGACGTCGAGTGACGTTGCGACGCGCGTCTGGGCTCGACTTTGGCACAAGCAACTCCGTCATCACCCTGTTGCCCGAGCTCGACGCGGCGGTGCGAGAGACCCTTTCCCAGGCGGGAGCAGCTCCCACTGACGTAGATGCCGTCTTTCTCACCGGCGGCAGCTCAGCGAGCCGGATTGAGCGCAGTGTAGGATGCCACCCACCCCGCGAGAAACGCGGCCTGCTTCTGCTGCACTTCCTCGCGGAAGTGCACGTGGTCGGTGAAGAGATCCTCACCGGTGCGGAGCGTGAATGTGTGGAGATCGACCGCCGGTACCCCCGCCGCCGCCGTGATCGCGTCGGCTGCCTGGTTATACGCCTGCAGATCCTCCTCAAACCGGAAGAACGCGGTCTGCCGCTGGTTGTGGATCTTCTGGTCAACCGGGGTGGTCCGGACCCAGATCATCTGCCCTGCTATCTGCCGGGAGGTTTCTACAATCTGCTTGAGATTCTCACGGTAGCGCTCCAGGGGCACCTGGGGCTCATGCGTTTGCGGATCCCGTTTGATGTCATGCAGGCCACAGTTGACCAGCAGGATATCGGCCGTGAACTCGCGTGTGCGCGCGAGCCCCCGCATAAACGCGAGCACCATCTCCGAGTCACCGCCATTAGCCCCCTGCGGGTTGTCAAGGTCCATCATGGCTTCCGCTTCGCCGCTCTTGCGGTCGTACTCCATAGTGCCGCGAAGGTACGCTTCAAGGTGCGGACCGTACTGGAGTGAGATGCTGTCCCCAATGACGTAGAGCTTCATGTGAGGAGCCTACACCAATGGAGCAATGCTGTCTCCCAAGACGGGAAGCGCATGAGTAGGTATACTCGGCGGGAACGGGAGGTTCTCATGCGGCCACAGATTCTCATCGCGGTGCTCGTCACGGTTGCGATCCTGCTTTCAGGATGCGGCGGAGACAAAAACCACGTTACCATTGGTGAACAGACCTACGAGCTTGATCGCGGGTACGTGGACAACTGGGGCGAAAACCTGGGAGAGGGCCAGAGCGGATACGACATCGACATTTGGCTGCTCTCTCCCGGCGTTGATCCGCAGGGGCGCTCCGGAGACGGCGCAATCGTCTTCCTGGATCTGAACACCGACGCCGCGGACCTTTCCGCCGGCGAGTACGCGTACAGCGGTTCGCGGAGAGCGGGCGAGGTGTTCAGCGCGAGCATCACCATCGGTGACCTCTCCGCGGACCGGCCTGATGCCGAGTACGAGATTGCCGGTGGGACGGTGGCCGTGGCACGCGATGACGGCCGGTACACGGTGACCTTCGACCTGTCCGCGGAGGACGGCACCCCGATTACCGGCGCATACACCGGTCCGCTGACCGATCCGTCGTTCTAGGCGCAAGCCCAGTTATAATAGAGGTAATGACTTAAGTTGACTTTTGCGCTGACCCGTGCTACGATCCAACCAATGATGCAGCGCGTTCGTGGCTCTTCTGGCCTAAGCCTGCGGGTTTGGCTGGTGGTGGTAATTCTGCTCGTGGCGCACGCGGGAGCGTTCGCCCAAGCGCCGAGCATTCTGATCCTGAACTCATACCACCACGGATTCACCTGGTCGGACGATATCATGAACGGCATCCTGGACGGGCTTGCGACGCGCTTCCCGGTGCTGGAACCACCCATTGAGTACATGGACACCAAACGGCATTTTGACGGTGACCACGGTGCGTTTGTGACGGGTCTCGCCAACCTCTACGACCTTCGGTATGAGCACCATGAGTTCGACCTGATCATTGCAAGCGACGACAATGCGCTGCGATTTCTCTTGTCGCACAAGGACCGCATCTTCGGACCAACTCCGGTGGTCTTCTGTGGCATTAACCACCTGGAGGAGCTCAACATTGACCGGCATCCGGAGTACGCGGGGGTGAAGGAAGTCACGGATCACGCCGCCACCCTGGATGTTGCGCTCTCGCTCTACCCGGACCCGCCGCAGATCGTCGTGGTGACTGACCAGACCACCAGCGGCGCGGGGAACCGGCCGCTCATTGAGACCGCGCTGCGGGACCGCGCCCTGCTGGACCGCGCGCTCTTTGTTGTGGATGATCCGCTCATGGATGGGACGCGGCTGCGGGAGACCGTCGCCGCGGTTCCGGAGGACGGGTTTGTGCTCTATTCTGACTTCTTTGTTGATAACCACGGGAACTCGATCAACTATGAAGAGTTGTTTCCCAGAATCGCGAGCGTTGCTGCCGCACCCATCTTCAGTCACTCCGGTTTCTACCTGGGGCACGGCTCTATTGGCGGCAAGGTGATCAGCGGGTATCAACAGGGAGTGGCGGCAGCTGAGATCGCATTGCAAATCCTGGATGGCCGAGCCCCTGCCTCGATTCCGATTATGAGTCGGGGAGCTAACCGCCTCGAGTTCGACTACCAGCAGCTGCGCCGGTTCCAGATTGCAAAATCACGACTTCCGGAGGGGAGCACGGTGATCAATCGCCCCTCATCACCGTGGTATCGGTTCCGGCACCAGATCATCGCCGTCGTGACAATCCTGCTAGTTCAGCTGGTCCTCATTGCCGTTCTGGTAGTGACCACGCGCAAGCGCAAGTTGGTAGAGGAGGAGCTCCGGAGCAGCCTCACCCAGAAGCATGCGCTGCTGCGTGAGGTACACCACCGCGTCAAGAACAACCTGCAGATCATCTCCAGTCTGGTCCGGCTGGGAGCCGGCTCCGCGTCCGCAGCAGACAGCCACGCCTTTGCCGTCAACACGGAGAACCGGATCAAAGCGCTCGCACTGGTCCACAACCGGCTGTACCAGGAGGGCGACTTTGAGCTGGTAGACCTTGGCGACTATCTCCAGGACCTCTGTCATTCGGTTGCGGTGGCGTTGAGCGCCCAGCCGGATACCGTTCGGTTCCGTACCGGGCCGGACGGGCTTCGCGTGCCAATGGACGTTGCCATCCCAAGCGGGCTCATCGTCAATGAGCTGGTGACCAATGCGTTGAAGCACGCCGTAGGGACGCAGCAGTTGCGGGTGAGCATCGCGCTGGACAAGATAGACGACAAGACTGACGGTAGTGCGCTGTCGCTGATGGTGCAGGACAACGGTCCCGGAGGACCGGTTGTCACGGGAAGCGATCCCGCACAGGCCGCGGGGCTGGGGATGATGCTGGTACAGAGTCTCACCGAGCAGCTTCACGGCAAGCTGCACACCGAATCAGATGGAGGATACCGGTGCCGCGTGGTGTTTCCGGTGGCCAAGCCGACTGGTACGACGGAATCTACCGGCTAAGATTCTCCGCGTAGTAGACTACCCCGTCTTCATCTACGCCGTAGATCATGTCCAGATCCCCGTCGCCGTCCAAATCCCCAAAGACCGGTTGCGGAACTACCTCCAGATCCTCATCCGGTGGTGTGAACCCAAACGGATTGAACAACGGTCCCCCGTATTTGCTCCAGTAACCGGTTCCGGTGTTCTCAAGGAAGAGGATTGCACCGTTTTCAGTCGCATCAGAGGAGCCCGCAAGCACAAGGTCATCATCCCCGTCCCGGTCAAGATCCGCCACATCCAGCTTGACGAAGGAGAACTCACTCAGATGACCAAAATTGAGCCCAAACGGGTTCAGCTCAAATGAGCCAAACTCCGGCCGGCGGCGGGACCCGCGGTTCTCAATCGCGATGATGGCGGGCACCTCGTACCAGTTCACCTCTTGAGCCACTCCAATCAGGATGTCCAGATCTCCGTCATCATCAATGTCGCTCGCCACACCGCGGGAGTAGAGCAGGTACTCAAGCTCTACGTCGTTGAGACTCAGATCCACGGAGCGCACTGCGCTTCCTGCGAACCGCGGCGAGCGGCGGGAGCCGGTATTCAGCACGTAGGCGATCTCAACGACATACGCGTCGTAGTCCAGGTAGAACCCTATGGCGTCAAGGTCGCCGTCGGAGTCCATGTCCGCGAAGTTGTGGAGGATAAAGCCGGCGCTTGTCTCTCCGTCATAGTGTGGCATGCCCAGGTCAGTTAGCAGGCGCCGCTCAACAAACCGCGGAGTTCGTGCTGAGCCTACGTTTTCATGCCAGGCCGCGTGGATGCCGTATGAGGTATCTTCCTCGTAATCCCATGAGAAGAAGTCTAGATCCCCGTCCCCGTCAATGTCTGCCAGGCTATTGACCGAGTAGTAGCCGGTGTTCTCCGAGACGCTGAGGCCAAACTGATTCGGTTGCGGCTGATTGAACTCAGGTTCCTGTGCTTCAAGCGTCATGCCGCCAATCAGCATTGCGGATGCCGCAGCCGCCGCTGCTACGCCTCTCCTGCTTCCGGGGGCACGGACAAGACGCCCATAGAGCCCGGTGATCTCACGCACCTGCCGTCTTCGTTCTCCGGTCCGTTGGAGAAAGAACGACCGGTCTCCAATTGCGTCTATCAGCTGGTCGGTTTTTTGCCGGAGCTCGCGTGTCAGCGCGTCAATGTCACGACTCATGGAACCCTCCGCGGCTCAGTATCCCACATGGGCCACAACAACCTCAAGCCCGCACAGCGCGGTATCCTCCCCGCCCACGGCGGCTCCCGCTGCGCGATGCGTTCCCAACAGGACCGTCGCGTCTGTGGGGAGGAAGCTGGCGGATAGCAGAGCCGGCCGGTCGGACAGGTTAAGCAGCACCAGCGTTTGCTCCTCATCCAGCTCACGGACATACGCCATGCAGTCACGGTGGGCCAAATCAATGAACGTGATGCCACCCAGTGAGAGTGACCGGCGCGCGCGCCTGAGGGCAATGAGGGCGCGGTACCAGCTCAGGGTCGATGCAGGATCAGAGCGCTGTACCGCAACGTTCCGCTCAGCAAACCCTGGGTGAAGCGGCAACCACGGCGTACCGGTGGTGAAGCCCGCATGCTCGGCCGGGGACCACTGCATTGGCGTGCGCTCGCCGTCTCTCCCCAGCGGAAACGGCCACGTTCTGCGGCCCAGCGGGTCTTGGAGCTGCGAACGGCGAATGCGGACGTTCTGCATACCGATCTCCTCGCCGTAGTAGAGGAAGGGCGTGCCGCGCACCGTCAGCAGGAGGCCGGCGGCAACCTTCGCGCGGCCGTCGGTAACGCCGGGACGCCCGGCCGCGTACCGAGACGCGTGCCGGGGCTGGTCGTGATTGCTCAACGTGACGGTGGGCCACGCCTGGTCCGGGAGAAGCGCGTACCACTCCGCGGTGGCGTTCGCCATCCGGGCGGCCGACCACGGTTGGAAGAGCAGGGCAAAGTTGAACACCAGATGGAGTTCGTCGCGACCGTCTCCGTAGTAGGAGGCCGCCAGTGGGGCGTGGTCGGTGTAGACCTCACCAATCAGCACGTGGGGCCGACCGGTCTGCTCCGTGTGGTGGTCGGTCAGCTCTCGCATCTGCTTGCAGATCCGGTGTGTCTCCGGTTGGTTCCGGTCGTAGATGTGGTGTTGGAAGAAGTCGGGGATGAGTCGCAGCGAGCGTGGGTTGTTGCGAAGCTGGTCGTCCTTGATGAACCAGTTGATGACGTCCAGCCGGAAGCCGTCCACACCGTGGTCAAGCCAGAACCGCAGCACGTCGTACATCGCCTCGCGAAGCTCGGGATTGCGCCAGTTCACCTCCGGTTGATGGCGCGTGAACGTTCCCAGGTACCGCTCGTCGGTCTGCTCATTCGGCCACCACGCGCCACTCACCTCAAACTGGCATATCCAGTTGTTCGGTTTCCGTCCGCGCGCCCCGGGATACCAGAGGTACCAGTCGTGTTTTGGCGAGTTGCGGGATGCGCGCGCCTGGACGAACCACGGATGCTCGTCGGAGGTGTGGTTGAGAACCAGATCAATAACGACGTGGATGCCGCGCGTATGGCACGCGGCAACAAGGCGGTCGAACGTCTCCATGTCACCAAAGACCGAATCCACGGCGGTGTAGTCGGAAACGTCGTACCCAAAATCCCGCATTGGCGACGGATAGAAGGGAGAGATCCATACGGCGTCGATCCCAAGCGAATCCGGGCCACCGGCAAGGTGATCCAGATGGTCAATGATGCCCTGGAGATCACCGATGCCGTCCCCATTGGAGTCCGCGAAACTACGAGGATAGATCTGGTAGATCACGCCGTGCTGCCACCACTGGGCGCGGCACATGGCACCGCCTGCGCTCAAAAGACGCTCACCGATTCGCCAACCAATGCTGCGCCCAAGTCCACGGAGCTGAGGTTCTCCTCGAGCCGTCGACCTTGTGAGCCAAAGTGATCAACTACCGCCTGCTTGATTGAGTCCCGATCAACCACGCGGATGAGCCGGCTGAGGGCGCCCAACATGCACATGTTGAGCGATCTCGCGGAGCCCAGTTCCTCCGTCACCGTCTTGTTCATGGGGACCTCAAAGTGCCGCGTACTGATGTTCGGTACCCGGGTCACGAATGCCGGATCTGAGAGGATGATGCCGCCCGGCCGAACCACGGAGTAGTACTTGTCGTAGGCGGACTGGCTCAAACATACCAGGACATTTGGTTCAAGGACTTTGGGGAAGAAGATCTCGTCGTCACTCAGGATAAGGTCCCCGCGTGCGGCGCCGCCCCGCGCCTCAGGCCCGTAGATCTGCGTCTGAACGGCATTGAGCCCGGTGTGGTAGAGCGCGGCTTCCGCCATGATGATCGCGGCAGTGATCACCCCCTGCCCACCGGTACCGGAAAGGACGTACCGCAGGATCATCGGTCGCCTCCCGCATCCGCCGTTTCCGCCGCGTAGGCGGCGGCCTGCTCCTTGACGTACGCCGCATAGGAGGCACAGTACTCGGGCCGCTGTTCGTCCGCGAAGACGCCCAGCGGAATCTCCTCCTGGTCCCGGTACCACTCCATCATCTCAACCGCATCGCCCTTGTCGTTCTTGCGCCCGTAGTAGGTGGGGCACTGACTGAGCACCTCCACCACGCTGAAACCGGGGTGCTGGATTGCCGCCGCGAAGTACTTGGTCATCTGCTTGACGTGATATGTGGTTGTGCGGGCAATATAGGTGGCGCCCGCGGACTTGGCCAGCTCTACGGCGTTGAACGGCGGGTCCACGGTTCCGTAGGGGGCCGTGGTGCCGTGCTCTCCACACGGCGTGGTGGGAGAATACTGGCCTCCGGTCATCCCGTAGATGGAGTTGTTCATGATGATTGCCGTCATGTCAATATTCCGCCGGGCGGCATGGATGAAGTGGTTACCGCCAATTGCCAGCGCATCACCGTCACCCATGGGGACCAGCACCTTGAGCTGCGGCCAGGCGAGCTTGATTCCCGTTGCAAACGCCAGGGCGCGTCCGTGAAGCGTATGAAGCGTGTGGAAATCGCAGTAGCCCTGGATCCGGGCCGAGCATCCAATGCCTGAGATCATCACGATGTCGTTCTTAGACAACCCCAGCTTCTCCACTGCTCGGAGCAGGCTTCCCAGCACAATCCCATGGCCGCAACCGGGGCACCAGATGTGCGGCATGAATCGTTTGCGAAGGAAATCCGTCGCTGCCATGCTACACGCCCTTTCCCTGGACAACACGGATCAAGTGCTTGATATCCGTGGGGGTTATCATCTCTCCGTCTACTCTGTTGGAGAGAAACACGCGGTGCGGGCGCTCAACTGCAGCCTTCACCTC
>CAYTGY010000110.1:0-9680 GCA_964437265.1 uncultured Spirochaetaceae bacterium
TCATCTCCCACAATATACCGAAAGCGTCTTCCGGCGTGGATGCTCAGAGCTGACAATGGCCCTCTGGGAAGCTATACTCTGGAGTATCCATGCGACTCAAGAACTACCAGGAAGAAGTCGTCCTCCGGGCGATTGAGATAGCGCTGGAAGATCAGCCGGCGCTCCGGAACGATGATCAGCTCGTCAACGACGTTGCTGCGTACGTGCTGAATCGTGTTCCTCCAAAGTACATCATGAGTGAGCGCGGCTTCCTTCGCCTGGCGGCCGCGGACCTTGACGATCAGCTGGGTGGAAAGCAGCTGCTGAATATCATCGAGCTCATGATCCTTGTCAATCGGGGCGTCGACGTGGTCTCAACCCGAAGACGTCGGGAGGGAAGCGCGGCGCGGCAAATCCAGAACGAGCCGGGAAGCGACTTTGTTCATAACTTTCCCCAGCTCATTGGTAGGGTGGTGGCCGCGGAAACGGGGCACCCGGTAAACGGGGCTACCGTGACGCTCTACCGGGATGGGAGCCCCGTCCCGCCGGCGGATAGTGGCTGGGAGAATCCGTACGTGACGCACCTCAGCACCAACGGATACTTCAGCTTCTGGCCTGAGCCGTTCCAGAGCGCTCAAGAAGACTCCGTGGTGGTGTTGCGAGTCACCGTGGAACACCCCGACTACCAACTGCTCTCGCTGGAGAAGACGGTGGAGACCGAGGGAGTCTTCCAACGCCTCGAGCAGATCCAGAGCGAGCGGATTGTGAACCTTGGGGAGCTTCGGGTCGCGGCCAATAGGGAGCCCTGACCATGCGCAAGATGTCAGGCCGTGAGCTGTTCGGCTTCGCGTTTCGGGTCGTTGGTCTGGTGCTTACCGGAATTGGCGCGGCCATCGCAATCAATACCATCCTCTTCGTCAACCGGTCAGCTCCCGCCACCGGTGAGGTCGTTGGACACGATGTGGTGCAGAATGCGATTTCCTTGCTGCAGTCGGACGAGCGGACCGGAATGCTCTACTACCCGAGGGTGGCGTTTGTGACCGCGGATGGGGAACGCGTGACGTTTCGCAGCCGTGCCGGAAGACCGATACGGCAGAGGGATGCAGGTGAGCAGGTGGCGGTCCGCTACCACACGGCTGATCCTGGAGACGCCCGTATTGACCAGTTCATGAACATCTGGGGGGCCACCGTGATCGTCGGCGGCCTGGGTGTACTGTTTCTTGTCCTGGCGCTCTTGGTCCCGTATGGCTTTGGGGGGAGCACGCGGAATGATTGAGTTGCACGAGCTCCCCGCGGATGCGGCCCGTTACGCAATTGAGCACGGCGAGTTCAGCCCCCAGTTTCTGGATCTCTGGCCGAACATCGCACTGATCATGACGCAGGACTGGTGCCCGGATTGGCTGCGGATGAGCTCATGGCTCAGACGGCGCAGCAAGAACGGGGAGCCGGAGTCTTTGGCAATAGCGGTCTACACGTTGGTCTACAACCAGTTCCCGCAGTTCCACGAGTTCCTCGAGCTCAAGGAACAGCGGTTTGGAAATGCTCAGATTCCCTACGTCAGGTACTACCGGAACGCAGCGCTGATTGGTCAGAGCAACGCCGTTCCCTACGAGCGGTTCATCTCATACTTTGACAACGCTACCCGCCTTTAGTGGTAGCCTGCCTGTAGCGTGAAAGCGCGGTGCCCGCGTCGGAATCCGGCGGACGCGATTGCGTTCGCATACCGGCTCTCCCGAACCGGCTCGTCGTTGACCGTCTCCACCGTCACACGGTTCAGCGCTCCTACACGGCGTGATATCAGGAGTCGCAGCTGCGACACATACGCGCGGAGATCCGGGTGCTCGGGCGGAACCATGATTTGCAGCTCCTTCCCGCTCCGCCGCGAGACCAGAACCAATTTCCCCCCATGGTAGACCAGGTGGTTGCCGGCAATCCGGGTGGGTAACGCGTCGGGGAGGCCGGGAATGCCCAGACCCACAGGGCTGGCGGGATCCACTGCGTTGATAATGCGAATCCGGTCATCCTCCGCTGCGCTTCGGAGTCGCTCAGCGATGTCCGGCAGCGCGAACTGAAGCCCAAGCGGGCCATCTATGACGGGTCCGGCGACAACCTCAGCGGAGAGCTCCATTAGCCGCAGTGCACGCTGCAGTGCGCCCCAGCGAAACGCGGGAAGCTCTCTCTCCAGCAGCTCCTTGAAAACAACCCCGTAGCGATTGAGAACCACCCGTGCACGATCCTTCTCCAGCTCGCGCTGCTCAAGTGGGGTTGGGTCTTCGGAACGTGACGGTACCGCGAACCAGGACCCCTCCATAGGCCGTGAGCTCTTCCATCGCGCGAAGCTCTGCCTGCCGCCGCGCCGCGTGCCTTGTCCGAAGGCCCGCTCTGATGCCGGAGACGCGGCAGCGCTCTGGAACCCGGTCGCGATTGCCCGTCGTAGCGTCTGGAAGCGGTCGTTGGTAATCACTCCACGCCAGGCCAGCTTCCAGAGCAACTCGGTCAACTCGTCTGAGTCTCCGCCCCAGAGGTCGGAGAGCTCCCAGAACGTATACCGCCGCTTCTCCGCCACGATTGGCGCTGCCCGAAGTAATCTGATACCCCCCAACAAACGCCGCAACGCGCTCCACGGGGCGCACCGTAGCGGATACGGCGATCCGTTGAAACTCACCGGCAATTGGAACCAGCCGCTCGACCGCGGTGATGAGGTGGGTTCCGCGCTTGCCGTTGATGACCGCGTGGATCTCATCAAGAATCACTGTCCTCACTCCGGCCAACATCCCCACGGCCCGCCGGGAGCTCAGGATCAGATTGAGACTTTCCGGCGTGGTGATGAGGATTTCAGGCGGCCGGCGGATCATCCGCTGTCGCTCGGATCTCGGCGTATCTCCGCTTCTGGTAGTCACGGTGATTGCAGGCCATGGAATGCCGTCTGTAGCCGCGCGATCCTTCAGGGAGGCGAGCGGCTCCAGTAGGTTCCGCCGGATGTCGTTGTTCAAGGCCTTCAGCGGAGAGACATACAGCACTCGCGTGGTGCCACATTCCCACTCCCCGGACGCAAGCCGGTCAATTGCGGACAGGAACGCGGTGAGCGTCTTGCCACTGCCGGTAGGTGCGGTCACAACAACGTGTTCACCGGCGGCAATTACCGGCCAGGCAAGGCGTTGGATCTCCGTGGGCGCTCCGTAGGTCTGTGTGAACCACTCGGCCAAGATCGGTGTCAAATGGGATAGTGCGTCGGACACGGTTTCATGCCTCTACATACGGGCGCAGGTCATCCGGGAAGAGCTGTTCCAGATGGTACTCATTCACGTATTCGTTTCTGGTCTCGCTGCGATTGATGCGGTAGACACGGTAGGCGAGCATACGCACCGTCGGAAGCGGGGGAGATAGCGGGCGGCCCGAAACATCCACCACGTCGCCAAACGAGAGTTGCCACTCAATCTCCTGCGTGTCGCCTTCAGGGTAGATGATGCGTCTCACCGGATACTTCATACGCGCCTTACCGGGATCGGTACACGTCCTCCGAGTGTTCGTCAAAAATCGCCCGCACCCGGCGAGTCCGACGTTGCGACTATCGCTACATCGAACCGGGAGGCGTCCGGCGGTGTTGGCGGGCACGTGAGCAAGACCTCCCGTGCGAGCGCTGCCGTGCGAATCTGTAGAGCCTCTATAGGGTCTTCGGCAATGAGAAGGCCGGTAACTGGGTGGGTCCCGTGGTTGTGCTCGCGCATCGCTCTACTCAAGAGGCTGCCGGAAGGTCAAGAGTACCCCGCAACCGTCGCAGACTGCAACACCGCGGATGCACCGATCCGTCACCGCAGTGGGAGCGGCACCTCGTCGTGGGCGCCTCGTTGCGCCACGGACGGCGGGCAGGTATGATCTCGGCGGCTCCGTTCCCGCGGGCCTAGTGGGACGGGGTTGGGGAGGAACCGCATGAGAGGAACTGTGTTTGTCGTCATCGCGGTCGCGGTGGCGCGTCGTGGGATGGGGCAGGGCGTTGTCGAGTTCTTCCTTGGGGGACGGAAGATCCGCGGGTTCGTCAGTGGGATGACCTACGCCGCAACAACGTACAGCGCCTTCATGCTCGTCGGACTCGTTGGTTTGACCTATCGTTCAGGGGTCGGAGCTCTTGGCTTTGAGATGACGTACCTCATGTTCACCGTCATCTTCAAGTTGTTGGGCAAGCGGTACGATCATCGCAACGTGAGCTTGGCGGCGGCGATCTGGGCCGGAATGCGGTCGGTCTCCTGGACGGACGCGGTGCAGGCGTTGGTGATGATCATCACCAGCGTGATCGCGATCCTCTTTGTCGCGTTCCAGTTTTTCGGTGTCCTTGAACAGGAACTGACCGCGGAGGGATTCCGTCTGGGATAGATGTCACAGCCCCATCGTGTTGCGTGATCTGCCGGCTCTCTGTGGCGACGGTGCCCGCAGTTGTGCTACAATGGCCGCCGTGACGTCAGTACAAAATGTCCGTACGGCCCGGCACGCGATCAGGTGGTGTTGTGACCGGGCTTTCTGAACGTGTGCAACAGCGCCTGCGGGCGCTCACCGCGCAATTCTCTCAACAGCTGCCGGATCGGATGCGGATCATCGCTGAGTCGGCTCGGCGCGTCTTTGACGAATCTCCGACTGAGGACACACTCTGGTCCCTGCGAAACGACGTCCACAAGCTTGCCGGCTCCGCGGCCACATTCGGGTTCCACCATCTCTCCGCCACAGCCAAGCGCGTTGAGCACACTATAGATGAGCTCGTCCAGGGAGAGGCCTCATCAGAGGATTTGCAGGAACTGCGGATGCTACTGAGCGACCTCGACGTCACCGCTCGCGGTCAGGACTGCGGGCTTGCCTCTAACGGTTCGGTGGCGCGTTCCGGTGACGACGACCTGGAGATGCTGGAGGCGGAGGAGGATGTCGCGCCGGAGACGCCGGCCTCTCCGCTATCCGGCGTCAATGTCGGGTCACGCGCCTCCGTTGTGCGACGTGCGGTTGCCATTGCCGTCGACGGGACGCTCGCCGGTGACCTGGAGGCACAGCTGGATTTCTTTGGCTTTGAGCACCGGCGCATCTCTGAGATCGCGGAGGTGCGCGGCTTGGTCTCTGCCTGCACGCAGACCGCGCTCGTGATTGACGCTCATGCGATCACCGGGGATCCCGCGATTGCCGATGAGCTCTCACGCCTCAAACATGAGCACGAGACAGGTTTCCACGTTGCGTGCGTCTCCGACAACGATGACTTCGAGACGCGCTTGCGTGCAATCCGGTCCGGCGGCGAAGCGTTCTTCACCTCGCCGGTCGATGTGGCTCGGCTTGTGGACAAGCTTGACAGTCTCACCGAGATAGAAAAAGACCAGCCGCATCATGTGCTGATTGTGGATGATGATGTGGAGCAGGTCTCGTACACCGCGCTTGTCCTCCAGCAGGCCGGGATGATCACCTCCGTAGCGTCTGACCCGCGCAACGTTTTTGCGGTTCTGATCGAGTCCAAGCCTGAGCTGATTCTCATGGACATGTATATGCCCGGCTGCAGCGGACTGGAGTTGGCCACGCTGATCCGCCAGCAGGAAGCGTTCGTTGGTATCCCGATTGTGTTCCTCTCTGTTGAGACAGACGTAGAGAAGCAGATCAAGGCGATTGACCACGGCGGCGACGAATTTATCACCAAGCCAATCAAGCCGGAGCATCTGATTGCAACCGTCACGCTGCGGATAGACCGTACGCGAAGCATGCGCTACTTCATGGAACGCGACTCGTTGACCGGACTGCTCAATCATACGCATCTGAAGCAGCACCTCTCTAAAGAGGTGCAGCGGGCGGAGCGCATCGCAAAGCCGGTGTCGTTTGTCATGATTGACATTGACCACTTCAAGCAGGTGAATGACACCTACGGCCATCTCACCGGGGACCGGGTTCTCAAGAGCCTGGCGCGCTTTCTGACGGACAAGCTGCGCAAGACGGACACCGTCGGCAGATACGGCGGTGAGGAGTTCGGTGTGGTGCTGCTGAACGTTGATGCTGAGACCGCGCTCCGAGTCATGGACAAGATCCGTGCCGGGTTTGCGGAGTTGGCGCATACGGCAGGGGATGAAACGTTCTCAGTGACCTTCTCCTGCGGGATAGCGGCGTTTCCCACCTTCGATGGTCCGGGGCCGCTTGGGGAGGCGGCTGACCGTGCACTCTACTGCGCCAAGGAATCCGGACGGAATCGCGTTGTGGTGGCGGAACCCTTGCGCACCGGAACGGACCAGCAGGATCGCCGGTAGATTGCAACCGGGCGTCCGGACCGGTCGGTCTCATACTCCATATCGACGAGCTCGATGGTTCCAGCGCGTACCTCGTGCTGAACTGCGAGCGCCGGCGGCGGTCCGTCGTATTCGCACCGCAGGCACAGCAGCACGTGAAGGTGCGGTTCAATGAGCCGCGGCGACTCCGCTTCGCGGGAGCCGGGCCATCCACGCCGGTGTTCGTCCAGCCACCGATGCACGGCCGGGTCGGCATGGACCGGGATGATCAGTGCATGATCGCGGCGCACCGGCTCCTGCAGGCGGAGCACCGCGCCAACCGGGTAGCTCTCTCCCACCGATATCTCCACCTCCGTGCCGGGGGTTGCCAACGGGATCAGGGGCGGCAGGAGCCGGCAGGCCGGTTCCGCAAGCTCGGAGAACAGCTGGCGCTGCAGATCACTGAGGCGATGCTCAACCGCCGAGGGGAAGCGGAAGGCGACCACGTATTGCTGTTTCATCATTCCCGGAACATGATACACTACGGTGAACAACCTTGACAGGAATGGGCATGACACCACGACTTGAACCAACCGTTACGGGCATTGTGGACGCACTCAAACGCTGGGACCAGGTGGACGCGGTTACCGTCATCCAGTCCGGCGAGGACGACCTTGATCCATACTTCTTTCTGAGCTTTGACGTCTATACAACGGCTCAGATTCCAGACCGAGCGTTACGCGAAGCGGCGTTCGCGAACGCAGTGGCGTTCGAGTCCGCGCCGGTCAGCCGTAAGGACCGGTTCCTTGTTGGCGACATGCCGGTCCGGATGGAGTACAAGGAGATCGCGCGGTTTGACGAGCTGTTGTCGGCGGCGCGTTCGGGTGTGCCCATATTCCGCGACGATGGGACGTACGCCTTCTACCGGCTGGACCAAGCGGAGGTGCGTTTTGAGCGGCGGTCGTGGATATCAGACACTCGCAAGGCACTTGCGCTGCTCCCGGACTCGTTCTGGTCAGGTCTGGCCAAGACCTCGGCGGCGCGACTCGAGCACATCTATGCGGACCTGGGCGCGGCGGTAGCCCGTGAGGACCGATTCTTCTACTGGATCAGCGCGGCGTCCTTTATCCGGCAGTTGTGCAGCCTGCTGTTTGTCCTGAACCGCCGGTTTGAGCCGTCGCCTCGCCAACTCGCAGATGATGTGCGACGGCTACCACGGCTCCCGGAGGCGTTTGAGGCTCGCCTGGATGCGTTCCTCGCCGTCTCCGGGCAGATTGACCCCCGGCAGAAGCGAGAGCTTGCAGAACTGCTTATTCGGGATGTATTTTCTCTGCTCGAGCAATGAAGGGTACACAACAGGCAGTATGGGTCTTCTCTCCCTGGCGAGGCCGCCTCACGCTGATCGTGATTGCCGCTGCAGCGGTGTTGCTACTGAGCGGCTGTGACCGAGGCGTCTCCGCGTTCGGGCTGGAGGGGCCACATCACGACGGTCGCTACACAATCCGTGAGCGGCCCGGCCGTCCGCCGGAGGATGAGGGGCGTGTGATTGACGGGACAACGTCGCGGTACCGGTTTGATGCGTTCACCGCGGAGGGATCTTCGGCTCAACTCGCCGTTCGGTATCAGGGGAACGGCACCGGGCTCGAGGCGCGCGTCTATGATACCGACGGTACGCTTGTGGCCGCTCGGCGTCTGCCGGCCGGCGAGGACCTGGCGCTCATGCAGTTGGGCCAAGCGGACACCATAGTCGCCGTACCGCTCCCCTCCGGGGCTGCCGTGGCGTCGTTTGATGTTGTCTCCGTGGCCTCCACTTCTGATCCGGAGTTCCAGATCCGCGGCGTGCAGATTGGGCCGGTGGTTGGTGGATTCCGAACCGACGCTTCGCTGTATCTTGGGCCAGGTGTACGGGTGGCGGTGAGTCGGGATGGAACCGGTGAATCCGCGCCCGTGCGGTTTCGCATCACGTTACCGGAGGAGCCCGAGGGCCGGTGCGCCACGGTTGTGACCTACTACCGGGATCGCTATGCGGTGGGAGAGCCTCCATTCGTGGCGGATACGGCGGCCGTTATCGCCGGCAGCCGGGCCCAGGGAGCGGCCGACGCTGATGATGGGGTTGCGCTCACCGTGCGACTCCGCGTTGGTGAGAACCCGTTGTACCTCCAACCGGCCGTTGTGGGCGGTGACCCCCGGGAGATTACACTGACCACTGACGCGGTGAGCTTCCGGCTGGTATCCGTCACACGCGCCGCCGTCCCGGACGAATCTGCCGTCCCTCCCATTCCCACTGACCTGGGCTCCGTGCTGATCTATCCGGCGCATGCGTGGCGTTCCGCGGAGTACGAGCTGTTCCGCTGGGCCAAGTACCCCGCGGTGCTGGTGATGGATACGATGGACTACGCGGTGCAATCGCGTTTCTTCAAACGGCTGGCATTTTTTGTAGAGAAGCAGGGGTACAGAGGTCAGCTGGTGTCTGATGACCAGTTGGCCGGTCGGCACGGGTACAACGCCCACAACTACAATGGAGCGGGCCTGGCGGCGTTCTTCACCGCTGCGGATCAGAGCGGTTTCGCGCTCAATGAGCACGAACTGCTCTTGCGCCGAATTGTGCTGGACGCCGGGATCATCCGTAGTTCCGAGGACGGCTACGTTCCCGGACCCGGCGGTATCGTATCCGTCTCCCGGGAGTCAGGAGAGACACCCGGCCTTCGCGAGCTCCTCCTTGGCCACGAAGCGTATCACGGGATCTACTATTCGGAGCCCGAGTACGTGCGGGAGGTCCGCGAGATCTGGCAGGGCGCTCCGGAGCCCGTGAAGCGCCTCTTTCGGCTCTTCCTTGGCGCAATGCACTACGACGTGAGTGACCAGTACCTGCTGGAGAACGAGTTCCAGGCGTACGTGCTCCAGCAGCCACACGATTCGGTGCGCTGGTACTTCAGAAGCCGCGTTGCCTCCAGGCTGGCGCAGTGGCTTCCGCACGAGCAGGCGTGGCTTGAAGCGTTCTACACGGCGCATCCGTCTGCGTTTTGGGATCTCTCTCTGGCACTGAATGCTGCGCTGTTCAGCCGCACCGGCTTTAGCGGGGGTGAGGTCTTCACCATTGCGGAGCGCCGGCTCAGATAGACGCCGCGGGGCTATATGACGTAGTTGAGCTGCCCGGCGGCCTGGGCGCGCTTGCGCACCACCTCAGCTACGGTCAGCGAGAGAAACGCCTCAAGATGCGTATGGAGTTCCTCCCATAGGAACGCCAGAGACGATGCGCGTCGGCCGTCAGGAACTACGGCGAGCGGCCCCTCCAGGTGGCTGAGAACCGCACGTATGGTCAATGATTCGGGGGCCCGCGCAAGCGAGTAGCCACCGGCAGCGCCGCGAAAGCTCTCCACGTGGCCGGCCTTCTTCAGCGCAACAAGGATCTGCTCGAGGTAGTGTTGCGGAATGCCGTGCCGGTCCGCGATCTCCCGTATCTGCACCGGACCGCTCCGGTAC
>CAYTGY010000111.1:0-9647 GCA_964437265.1 uncultured Spirochaetaceae bacterium
ACGCACCATACTCAGATTCCCGATGGCGGTGGTCAGGAGGTTGTTGAAATCGTGCGCCAACCCGGCGGCGATGGAGCCGAGCGTCTCCAGACGCTGTGCCCGGTGGCTCTCATGCTCGAGCTGCCGGGTGTCCGTCTGATCAACAATTGTCATCACCAGGTACTGCTCGTGCCCCCTGCGTACCGGGCGGACCGTCAGCTTCACGTACCGTATTGCGCCATCTGCCGTTCTGAGCTCACATGACTCGCTGGATGGCGCCGGCGTAGGCTCACGAAGCCGCTGCTCAACCAATGAAACACCGCTTACGCAGGCTAGCCCCCGAACAACCGACGAATAGTGGGAGCCCACCGCATCACCGCAGTTCACTCCCAACACCCGCGACGCCGCCCGGTTGAGATCCGCAACCAAGCCTGCTCGGTCCACCAGCACAATCGCCTCTTCGAGCTCTTCGACCACTGCACGCCACAACGCACCGTCGGTGTCCGTCGGTTCGTCTCGCGGACCGGGGCTGACACCCCTGCCGGCTGCTTCCAGCGCAACGCCCAGAACGACGTGCTCAGCCGGAGCGCTGAGCGACTCTCTGAATACGGTGTATTCAGCCGGCTCAGGACCGTCGACCGTCATCTGGTACACGCTCTCATCTATCTCTTGGGCGCCGAGCTCCCAGAAGCGAGGGTCCAGTTGATGCGCAGCGGCGTTCTTGACGGTGTCGCCGTCAGGCATCTCGTACCACGCGGCCATTGGCAAGGCGTTCAGAATCTGCTTCGCGAGAGCGGGGTCAAAGCTCACACCTCCATTGTATGAGCGATAATGGAGTTTTTCAATACCTACGTGGTGTCATGATGTCCGGCCGGGGCTCCGGCACCGGTCTCACTGATGATCACCGGCTTTGCGGGTTTGCTGTTCGTGAGCAGCCGCGGATCTCGCGAAGCCCCACATTATCGCGGACCGGGTCCTCGCCGCACGAGACGGTGCACTCGGTCGTCCCATCAGTGTGCGCCGCCGAACCGAAGAAAGACCCGCTCGTCGCAGCGTGACTCCCACACGAACGTTCGCGTGAACACCATTGGGCCTTCATAGAGAAAGAGCCCCGGATCGGCCGTATTCCAGCTGATCGGAAGCTCCATCGTCGGCCAACGATCAAAATCCCAGTCAAGCGGGAGCTGCCGACCGCTTGAGTCTCGCGTCTGCTCCTCAAACCAGCGGGCCCGGAGGCAGGTGTCGTACTGGTCGACGGCGTAGTAGTCGTCCCGATATCCTTCGTTGTGTATGTGCGCCGCAACGTTGCCTGGATTCAGCTTGCCTCCTATCCCTTCATACCGCTCATCATTCCGGCGTTGGTGGAGTGAGCCATCCGGCGGAGATAGTTGTAGACCACAATCGAGTCGACGATCGGATTCGACAACTTTGCGGTATCAAGACGGCCAAGGGCGTCAAGTACATGGCGGCGGGAATGACCGAGAAATGAACAGCATCAAAGACCGAACGAACGTGCTCGAGTTGCTCAACGCGCTTCTCAAAGACCTGATCGATCAGCACGCCCAAGCAGATGGCTACCTCGCGAGCGCCTGGTCCAAGTCCGCCACAATGTCGTCAATGTGCTCAATGCCAATTGAAAGACGGATCAGCTCCGGCTGCAGTCCTGCGTTTTGCTGCGCCTCTTCGCTGAGCTGCGAGTGCGTGGTGCTCCCCGGGTGGATTGCAAGGCTCTTCGCGTCTCCAACGTTCGCCACGTGAGAGAATAACTGCAGGGACTCAATGAACCGGCGACCCGCATCGACACCACCCTTGATACCAAAGACGACCATCCCGCCATTGCCGCGTTTGAAGTACTTCTGCGCGTGGGCGTACTGAGGATGACTCGGGAGCCCGGGATAGCGCACCCACTCCACACGGGGATGCTCCTCAAGGAACGTCGCGGCCGACAGCGCATTGGCGCTGTGGCGCTCCATTCGAAGCGACAACGTTTCCAGCCCCTGCAGAAAGAGCCACGCGTTGTCAGGAGAGATGGCAGCCCCCAGATTCCGGAGCGGAATGAGACGCATTCTCAGCGCATAGGCCATTGGCGCCAACTCGCCCAGATCGTGGGCAAACCGAATTCCGTGATAGCTGGGCTCCGGTTCGTTCATGGTCGCAAAACGTTCGTTGGTCCAGTCGAACGTTCCCGCGTCTACCACAACCCCGCCGATCCCCGTCCCGTGTCCGCCTATCCATTTGGTAAGCGAGTGCACAACGACATCTGCGCCGTGCTCGATGGGGCGGAAGAGATACGGAGTGATGAAGGTGGAGTCGACGATGAACGGAACGCCGTGATCATGCGCGACCTTGGACAGAGCCTCAAAGTCCGCGACCGACAGGCTTGGGTTGCCGATCGTCTCCGCGTACACGGCGCGGGTCTTCGACGTGATACCGGCTGCAACGGCACTCAGGTCAAGGGGATCTGCGAACCGAACCGTGATCCCGTAGTTCGGCAAGATATCGTTGAACATTGTGTACGTGCCTCCGTAGAGGTGCGAACTAGACACAATCTCATCGCCTGCCTTGGCAATGTTGATTACTGAGTAGAACACCGCCGACGTGCCGCTTGCCAACGCCAATGCAGCCGTTCCGCCTTCCAGCGCCGCCATGCGCTCTTCCAAAGCCTGTTGGGTGGGATTCATGAGCCGGGTGTAGATGAACCCAAGCTCCTTGAGCGCGAAGAGATCCGCGGCGTGCTGAGTATCACGGAAATTGTACGCGGTCGTACGATGAATCGGCAGCGCCCGGCTGGGCGCCGCGCCGCTGGGCGCCTGATCATCCGGATGCTGACCCGCGTGAAGTGCTTGTGTCTCAAACCTAAACGCCATTGTGCCTACTCCTCAAATAGCCAGGTGCTAAGGTACCGCTCTCCGGTATCACATATTACCGTCACGATGGTCTTGCCTGCGTTTTCCGGTCTGCCGGCGACTCGCAGCGCCGCCCAGACATTCGCGCCGGCGGATACTCCACCCAGGATCCCCTCTTTGGTAGCCAACTCCCGCGCGGTCCGGGTTGCATCTTCCACCGTCACACGAATGACCTCATCTACTACATCTCTATCCAGTACGTCGGGCACAAAACCAGCGCCAATACCCTGGATCTTGTGAGGGCCAGGCTCACCACCGGAGAGTACGGGTGAGGCATCCGGTTCCACGGCTATCGCCTTCAGCTCAGGCTTGAGCTCTTTGAGCCGACTCCCGGTTCCGGTAATGGTGCCGCCGGTACCTACGCCGGCAACGAAGACATCCACGGATCCGTTGGTGTCAGCCCAGATCTCCTCCGCAGTTGTTCTGCGATGCACCAATGGATTCGCCGGATTCTTGAACTGGCTCGCAAGGATCGAGTTAGGCGTGTTGTCCACAATCTGTTGCGCCCGAGCAAGGGCGCCCTTCATTCCGTCCGCACCGGGCGTGAGCTCGAGTTGTGCTCCAAACGCGGAGAGCAGACGACGCCGCTCAGTGGTCATGGTGTCAGGCATGGTCAGAATTACCGCATAGCCCTTCACGGCGCCCACGTACGCAAGCGCGATGCCGGTGTTCCCACTCGTGGCCTCTACAATGACCCCCCCGGGCTTGAGTGAACCGTCGCGCTCCGCTGCCTCAATCATGGCAAGGCCTATACGGTCCTTTACGCTTGACGCCGGGTTGAAGTTCTCCAGCTTCGCTACTACTTGGCCGGGAAGACCCTCAGCGAGCCGGTTGATTCGTACAAGTGGCGTATTGCCAACTAGCTCAGTCATGTCATGTGCTATAGCCATCACTCCCCCTCGCCGGATGATTGCCGATGCGCTCTGACACGATACTAACAAAAACCAACTGAGATAGTCAACATAAAACAACCGTCACAAACCCTGTGCACAATCTTGGTGACGGTTCTTACTCGTTGATCAGCTCGACGACCTCTGAGGCGGATCGGGCGTTGCGGAGCACCTCCAAGAACGCCCGAGACCGACTCAGCCGTGCGATCTCTGATAGCGCTTGGATATGAGGACCGGATTGATCAGGAGGCGCGAGCATCAGAAACAGGATATGCGACGGCTCACCATCGAGCGCCTGGAAATCAACTCCGTCGGGCGAGATACCGATTGCAACGGTAAGAGATGAAACGGCATCGGTCTTCGCGTGCGGAACGGCGACTCCACGCTCCAGACCGGTGCTCCCCTTGCTCTCTCGCTCCAGGAGGGCGTTGAGCGCCTTCTCCTGCTCGGATACCTTGCCGGCGGTGACCAGCACCTCCAGCAACTCGGCTATCGCTTCGGTCTTGCCGGACGCGGCGAGCGGCACCTTGATCACATCTTCTACGATCAAATCGCTGAGCGTCATCGGTCTCCTCCCAAGTGATGATTCATGTTATTCCTCGTTTTCAAACAGTGATGCCACCCGCTCTGAGTCCTTCACAATGAGCACGCTACACGCGGAGCTCCGCATGGCCCGCTCCGCTTCATCGTAGAACTCATCACGTCTACTACGCACATGCGCCAGTTCGCCGAGCACCAGGAGATCAATCTCTTCATCATCAATGATTTTTGTCAATTCTTGTTGCACGCTTCCGCGTCGCTTGAACAACGCCACGGTGATGCCCCGACGGTCGGCGACCTTCTTGACATGGTTCAGGTACCGGTCGGCATCCGCTTCCAGATCCCGCGAGTATTCCTGCTCCTCAGCTTCAAGGAAGATCCGCGATCGAACAAGGTCCTGGAGCGCTCGCGTGTTGATCACATACACGGCGGATAGCGTTGCATTGGTTGCCTCCGCAAGGAGGATGGCGTACTCCGAGGCGGTCAACGACTCCTCAGACCCGTCTAGGTACACCAAGACATGTTCAACTAGGTCAGCCATCGATTCGCTCCTTTGCCCGGCTGTGCTTCCGTGCCAGGCGCGCCTTCACCATCTTCATGAGCACGAACATCTCTCGCTCGCCCTCCTCCAGTCGCTCCTGCACCAGACTGACGGTCTCCTCCAACTCCGGTATCGCGATCTTCTCCAGCGCGTTGACCTTTCGGATGGTACGCCGAACCTCCCTCGCTAGTCGCACAATAGACACTTTGAGCTCCGCGAGCCGTCCCACAACGCCAAGGACCTCTTTGAAGCTCTGGATTGTCTCGTCGATCCAGAAGCTGTTCCCGGCGGGGCTGAAGTACGGGGCACGCTCCTGAAACTCAGTGTGGACCACCGGCAGTCGCACACCCATCACCTTTCGGCTTCGTAGCTCAATCGCGGACAAGATATTGACGGCGCTCGAGAGGTGTAGCACCTGCAGGCGTCCATCGGCAAGGACCGCTTGCTCAAGGCTCTGGTACGCCTCCGCAAGCGTGCGGTTGACTTGTGCCTCAAAGTCAGTGCCCTGGTCAACCAGCCCCATCAGTTCTATTACCAGGATGTTGCGCTTCTGGTCCAGCAGCTCATGGCCCTGTCGCGCCAGATCCAGCTCTTGCCGCAGCCCCATGAGCGCCGTCTTCGTGGGAGGGACGTTACGCGCGGCCATAGTACTCGTCAATCTCCTCTGCGGTCAGTCGGTGGAGCTCGTCGGCCGGCAGCCGTTCCAGGACGCGCCATCCCAGACTGAGGGTTTGGTCAATCGAGCGGTCCTCGTGATCTCCCTGGCTGACAAACTCGCGCTCAAACGCATCCCCAAACTCAAGGTACTGCGCATCGAGTGGAGTGAGCTCCTCCTCACCAATCACCGAGGCGAGGTTGCGCACATCCTTCACGCGGCTGTATGAGGCAAACAGCTGGCTCGCCAGGTGAGGATGGTCGGCTCGGGTCCGCTCCTCGCCAATGCCGTCTTTCATCAGCCGTGAGAGCGAGGGGAGGCCGGCGATTGGCGGGTAAATGCTTCGATTGTGCATCCCCCGCTCAAACACGATCTGCCCCTCGGTAATGTAGCCGGTAAGGTCGGGTACGGGGTGAGAGATGTCGTCGTTCGGCATAGTCACAATCGGGAGCTGTGTTATTGAACCGCTGGATCCGGTAATCATGCCGGATCGCTCGTAAATCTCGGCAAGGTCCGAATACAGATAGCCTGGATATCCTTTCCGCGACGGGATCTCGCCACGGAGAGTGGAGACCTCTCGCAAGGACTCGCAGTAGTTGGTCATGTCCGTGAGGATGACGAGCACGTGCATGTTTCGCTGAAACGCCAGGTGTTCCGCTAGCGTGAGCGCTGAGCGCGGGGTGATAAGCCGCTCAATTGAGGGGTCATCAGCCAACGATAGAAAAAGCGCCACTTTCGACTGGACACCTGACTCCTCGAACGACCGCACGAAAAACTGGGCAACATCGTGCTTGACGCCCATCGCCGCAAACACCACGGCGAAGTCCGACGAGCCGCCAAGCAGTTTCGCCTGCCGGGCAATCTGCCCCGCTACTCGGTTGTGCGGCAAGCCGTTCCCACTGAAAATCGGAAGCTTCTGACCTCGGATCAGGGTGTTCATCCCGTCGATTGCTGAGATGCCGGTCTGGATGAAGTCACGTGGGTATTTGCGGGCGGTGGGATTGATGGGCAGACCGTTCACGGGCAGCTCGTCATCTCCGGTTGCCGGTGGACCGCCATCACGAGGCTCACCGAGACCGCTGAACACCCGTCCGAGCATGCGTTCGCTGACCGGCAGGTGGAGAGGCTCACCAACGAATCTGACGGTGGTATCCGGCATGGTCAATCCGGATGTCCCTTCGAACACCTGGACCACCACGGTGTCCCGCGATGTGTCAAGGACAATCCCGTGTCGCACGGCTCCGCTCGCGTCAACGCACTCGACCACGTCTCGATATCCCACCGGATGCGTATTTCGAACGAAAAGGAGTGGTCCCTCGATTTGATCAACGCCATGATACTCTCGGCCGGTGCGCAGCCGTTGCCGAAGCTCCGCGGTGGGTGCCGGAGTCTCCGGGTTCTTGTTCCGTTCAGGCATAGACAGACTCCAAACGCTCGATTGATCGCTCCAGCTTGGCCTGCAACCGGTCAATCGCCTCAGGCTCGTCGTTGCTCACATTGAATCGCATCCGGGAGATCTCCGGCAGCACTTTCATCCGCCGTAGTTTGACCAGGGTCACCCCCCGCTTGATCGCCTCCGAGCCGCGACGCCAGTAGGTCAGCACGAGTGAGAGCATCTTGTACTGCTTCTCCGGCGTCGAGTATCGATCGGTCTCATCAAATGCGTTCTGCTGGAGAAACGCGTTCTTGAAGAGCGTGCAGACCTCAATCACAAACCGTTGGCTGTCAGGTAGCGCGTCCGGCCCCACAAGCTTCACTACTCGCTGCAGACGGACTTCACGATTGAGCAACTCCATCATCTCAGAACGATCTCTGCTCCATGCCGGGCCAACGCGTTCGGCCCACCACGCCTCCAGGTCGGTCAAGTATTCGCTGTAGCTGTCCAACCAGCTGATGGCCGGATAGTGGCGAGCGTTTGCAAGCTGCCGGTCCAGAGCCCAAAAGCAGCGGACAAACCGTTTGGTATGCTGCGTCACCGGCTCGGAGAAGTCACCGCCCGGCGGCGAGACCGCGCCAATGATGGATACCGACCCCGTCCTGCCTCCGTAGCTCTGCATGGTGCCGGCACGCTCGTAGAACTGTGCGATCCTGGTTGGCAGGTACGCGGGAAACCCCTCTTCCGCCGGCATCTCCTCCATGCGCCCGGAGAGCTCGCGCAGCGCCTCCGCCCATCGGCTGGTGGAATCCGCCATTATGGCCACATCGTAGCCCTGGTCACGATAGTACTCGGCCAGGGTGACACCGGTGTAGATGCTCGCCTCCCTCGCGGAGACGGGCATGTTAGAGGTGTTCGCAATCAGGATAGTGCGCTCCATCAGACTATGTCCGGTTCGCGGGTCCACAAGCTCGGGGAACTCCGTCAGCACGTCGGTCATTTCATTACCACGCTCGCCACAGCCAATGTACACAATGATGTCCGCATCACACCACTTGGCCACCGCGTGCTGTGTCATAGTCTTGCCGGTGCCAAAGCCACCGGGTATGGCCACCACCCCACCCTTCCCCAGCGGAAAGAGCGTGTCTATGACGCGCTGTCCCGTCACCAGGGGACGATCCGTGGGGATCCTCTGTGCCGAGGGACGAGGCACGCGTATTGGCCACCGGGCCACCATGGTCAGTTCCCGCACCGACTCGTCGGTTGCAATCCGAGCAATCACCTCGTCAACGGTGTATTCCGCCTCAGAGACAATAGCTTCCACACTACCGTAGAGACCGTGGGGTATCAGAATGCGGTGCTCAACCTGGGGCGTTTCGGTCACGGTTCCGAGTATCTCGCCCGGCTCCACGCGATCGCCCACGCGGAGTGCCGGCACGAATCGCCACGTTTGGTCGCGGTCCAGCGCAGGGGCCACAATACCGCGTTCAATGAAGACGCCGGAGTGATCCCGAATGCGCTCTAGCGGCCGCTGAATACCGTCATAGATGGTCCCAATCAGCCCAGGCCCCAGCTCCACGGACAACGGCATGCCGCTTCCGTAGACGTTCTCGCCTGGGGTCACCCCGCTGGTGTCCTCGTAGACCTGAACGGTCGCGTGTCCCGCCTCCAGTCTGACCACCTCTCCGGTGAGACGCGCAGTACCCACGTGGACCAGCTCCATCATCATTGCATCGGTAACGTCGCCAACATCAACCACCGGACCGTTGACGCGAGCAATCGTACCAATGATCCGGTCGGCGCTGCTCACGCTCTTCTGATCACCCACGGGTATCCTCCGGCTCAATCACCGTGTGGTACACAATCCGACCGATCTCCGGCGCAAACCGACGCATCCGGGCCGTGGCGGTATTTGAGAACGCGACAGTCCCCGATGAACCAGCCAGCACCACGCCCTGTCCGGATGGGAGTCGATCCTCTGAGAGGCGCAGGCGGACCGACAATCCGTGGCGTTGTTCCAGTTCCGTGGACGCTGCTGCAAGCGATTGCTCCACCACCCCGACATCTGCCTCCGGGCAGCGCACAACCGCCATCTCCTCACCAAGACCGAGCGCAGCCTCCACAATCCAGGCCCGGATCACCTGGGCATACCCGGGTTGTTCGCGCACGGCCGCAAGCTCTTCGGTGGCGCGCCGCTCTGCATCGCGGAACACGCGGTGTTCAATCCGTAACGCGGAGCGGCGTTTGATCAGCTCGATCGCCGCGTCGGTGCGATCCACAATGCGCCTCCGCTGTGTCTCTATCGACTCGTCGGCCAGGCGTGAGATAGCCTTCAGCCGCCGCTCCAGGGCCAATCTGCGATCCGCTGCCGAGCTCTCCGCGTCGGTAACCAGTTTGTCCGCCTCGGCCTGGGCTTCGGCGAGTATCCCGCGGATCAGCTCGCCATCCGCACCGACGGTTGTCTGTTGTTCATGCTCAGTCACACGCTTATTCCAATTGCATTGTTCGCCACCTCTCGCAGCGTTGGTCGACCCGGAATGCGGCCGGCCCGGTCCGGGATCTCCAGGATGAGCGGGAAATCCTCCGCGAACAGGTATCGATGTACGGTGGTGCGCATCAGGTCGGCGCACCGTTCAGTGATGATAACCACGGCGATCTCACCGTCACCAAGCGCGCGGTCAAACGCGCGTTGCGCCTGCTCCTCATCGGCTGCGGTTACCCCTTCTACGCCCACAAGACCGAATCCGAGTACGGTATCCTC
>CAYTGY010000112.1:0-9597 GCA_964437265.1 uncultured Spirochaetaceae bacterium
CACGCAACGCGTCGAGTGGATACTCCCACGTGTCCGTGCGGTATACCTCGCCAATGGTTGAGCCAAGCGCGATGTTCCGCTTGATGAACGCGATCGTCGGCTCCACCGTGGAGAACACCGGGCCGTCGATCGTGGCTTGGTCAAGGAAGACGTCCGGACTCGTACCCTTGAAACGAGCACACTCGATTTTGGCATACGGAAAGTAGCGTCGTCTCACCGAGCCGCCGGACAAGAGAATCGTGGCGTTGGTCGGTACGTTATCGTTTCGGGCCTCTGTAGACATTCCGAGCTTCCGGTACGCGGCCACGTCAAGCGATCGAGCGGTTGAGCGGCCGTAGGCCGCCACGAACTCGTCCAGATCGAGCTCGTCCCATTGCACGTCGGTACGGGCTTCCTGATCGTGGGCGACACCGGCGGATTCCCGCTCCAGAGCAGCAACGATCTCGGGGGATGCCCGGCGGTTGACCGATCCAACGCGAATGTACGTCGCCTCCCGCGGATCGTGGCCCTTCAGATGATACGGCTTTCGGCCGCCCGGGTAGATCTCCACAACCAGAAGCGGCTTGCCGTCCACATTCTGGACGTACACCTCCGGGACGATGGCGGGTGCGCAACGGTCAACGATATGGTTGATCGCCTGTTCTTCGAGTCGGAATAGGTCGTTGTCGGAGATCCCTGAAAACTGGCGGGGTTCGTTGCGAACACCGAAGACGATCCGTCCTCCGGCGCCGTTTGCGAATGCAATTGCAGTGCGAGCAATCTTGTCGCCGCCCGGCCACGACTCCTTGAACTCCAGTCGGCGGGACTCGGTCTGTTCCCAGAATGGTGTGTTCTTCACCGTCTTTGCTCCGACGCGCTCTGCTCCACCCGGGAGAAGCCGAACTCTACCTCCGCCGGTGAGGAACTTGTCCAGTTCGACCGATGAAAGTCGCCGGTCACGTCTTTACCGTCGGCCATGATCCGCCGATCGTGCCGGTATGAAACGTGACTCGGTCCTCTTTCAACGCTTCCTTCAGTGCCTCCGGGTTGCCGCGAAAGAGGTCTGATGAGTCGATCCCAACGCACGTGCCAACCATCTCCGGAGGGAGAAGGCCGATCACCGAGGATGCTTCTTCCTGGGCAGTGTGCCATTGTTGTCCCAATCGGCCTGCGTCAGGCGCGTGACCATCGAACTCGAGCGTGTTGACTTCCGCCTGGCTGTAGTGCTGGCGCATACTCGCGGCCAGCAGCGGCTGGATCTGTCGGTCACAGTTGAGCACGTCGACCCAGTCGCGGACCTCCAAGCGCCCGGCGAGCGCTAGCACCTTGTTTGTGGCCAGATCGAACGGATGCAATGTGAGCCCCATCGTCTCGTCGACGATCAGCGGGAAGAATCTGTAGGCGCTGTCCCTGGCCCACTGTAGTACGGTACGCTCCGCACCCTTAGCGATCAGCGCTTCTTCAGTGTCGTGAACGACGTCGATGTCGCGTGAGACGCGTGGTGCGGCAAGCAACCTCAGGATTGTCCTTTGGATGGCTATTGTAGCGATTGTCGGATCTCCTGCGCGCGCTCGTTTCCGCTGCGATCGCCATAGCGTTCAATGAGATCAAGGACGTGGAGGATCTCTTCAGTGGTGTGGGGCATGTAGTCGGGCTTCAAGAACCACAGGCACCGATCTCGGTACTCTTTAACAAGAGCCTCAACAGACGGAGGCGTAGAGGCTGTTGTGCTCCTGCGCTGTTTCATACGCAGACAGAATAGCACCGGCCACCGCGTTCCGTATAGGCTGGGCGTCACACCCGCAGCAATCAGTCGCCACTCTCAACGAGTTCGTCGATGACTGCGGCGATGCTCTGTGCGAGCTCGTCGGCCGGACCCGTGTCGTTCGCCGCGTACTTCTCGAAGTGGAAGCCCGTCCTCCCGCCAACGGTGCCGAGCTTCGCTTCATGGACGGCCGCGCCCTCAGGCAGGTGGGCCACGCTCTCATCCGGGACGATGAGCCACGGGTTGTCGTCCCCAACGGTAACCACAAACTCACGAGTGTGATCAATGGACGCCACGGAGAATGTGTAGGACGCGCCTTGCTTCCTGCTGGTGGTCAACGCTTCGTGCTTCTCCAGCTGCTCCTGGAGCGCCTTGGAGAGATTGATCCGGTCCGGATCGCGGACGTACTTCCTGCTTCGCTCAGCATCTCGGCGCTCCGCTATCTCAGATCGAACGTTGACCGGCGGCAGTATCTGCGTGAAGGTGACGTACGTCCCGCCGTTCTTGGCATCATCGGTGAAGAGCTCGTACTGCCAGCACTCGAACCAATAGGTGAGCGCAGTGGACGCGTTGTTCAGGTAGTCGCAGATCGCGAGCATGTTGGAGTGAAACTCTTCAGCGACAATGACAATCACCTGTGATTGATTGACCGCTACCTCGGTTCCGGCTGCCGCGCTTCCGTGCGCGACGGATGCGTTGAGGTGTTCCCGCGCTTGCGCCGGATCAACGAAACTCGCGGTCCCCAGGTGGCCGATCTTCGCGTGTCGAAACAAGACCTCAGACAGGCCGTCAATATCCACGTGCCGGTACTCAGCCGCGTACCCGAGCGCCTGTATCACCGCCTGCTCATCGGCCTTCCCGCGCTTGAGCTCACACACCACAAGGTTACCCTCGGAGTCCACACCCAGGAGGTCCGAGCGTTTGTCGCTCGTGACACGGATTCCCGTGATCTCCTTCTGATCCGACCCAATGCGATACAGCTTCATCCGTGCAACCTCGATCACCAGCTTACATGCGTTGGTTGTGGCGTCAAGGGCGGATGGGCGGTGTCAGGGACATTGGCGGCGGGAGGGTGGGGGGAAGCGGTTGTCAGGGGCCACACTGCATGAGCGCGCGCGGAGCCCGTCGCTATCAGAGACACCGTTGGCACTGAGGGCAACGGTCCTTCCGCGGGTCTGTCATGGAACACCCAACTTCAGCACCGAGGCGGCATTCTTGTCCGGGTACGGAAAGAACCTTGCTTGTCCGGTGGAAGAAAGATTACCGGTGCGGCTTGTTGGGCCTGTGCGAATGTCCCCTTCGTGGACGACTGGTGGTCGTCAATTGTGGCCGAGAGGACCAATACTGTTGGCGCGGGTGGGGTTCAACGAGAGTTGAACGGGCTTGATACTAGCAACCGGAAACCCTATCAAACTCATTCACCGAACACCGGGGGCCGCAGATCGATTGCGCAGGTTGATGCAACGGTCTCGATATCCTGTATCTGTCCAAGCAAGAACGAAACCAAATCCTGCTGGTGCGGCTGGCCGAAGACCATGCGGTAGACGGTGAGCGCACGCCGAAGACGAGCGTACCGCGCCGAGCCACGGCTGAACGGGAGCGCGTAAACGTGGCGCTCTATTCGGTACGGGCCCTCGCAGAGCCAGAACGGTACCAAGCCGCGCGACGGATCGGGCGTGGGGGATGCAAGCGAGAAGAGCCGCCTCCACGGATTGTCGTCTTCGGCGAGTGCCCGTTCTCCAAAGCGATGGGCTGCGTTTCGCCGTACGGCGTGTCCCTTGTAGCGATGTATCCGACCGTCCCTCTGTTCGATGTCGACGGGATTGTAAGGGGCGTTCCAATGTAGGACCGCGTGACAGTATGCATGGAAGTCCAGACCTTCCTGGCCGACCGAGGTTGTGGCGAGTACGAACGGCCAGAATGGTGAGTTGAATGCGGATCGAATCTGTGATCCAAAGGTAGTGGATCCATCTGTGTCCGATGTCTGTTCGCCGTAACGCAATGCGTAGCGCGTGCGAATGGTCGCAGTTCGACGCTCAGCGTTTCCTCCGACGGACGTGAACTCGTCGTACTCCAGGCGTGATGCTCGGAGAGATAGCGCGGACACGCATGCATCCACGATGCGAGGGATGGCGCCATCCTGTTCCAGGTACGCAGTACCGAGTGACTCGTCGAGGATGTGGAAGTACTCGTCGAGTACCGCCTGGAGGCACCCTGCGACGGTGTAGTCAAGGACGCGCTGCCAGAAAGGTTCTCCTTCGTACGAGATGTGTACGACGGCCGTGGCCTCAGGGCGATTGAAGAAGTTGCGTAATGCCCAGCCGATTCGGCCGGCCTCATAGCGGACGGACTCGGTTCCAATGCCATTCGCGTGCTTCCGGATTCTTGCCAATCCCCGGAGAGCCACGGTGCCAAAGCCGCCCACAGCCATCCGCGCCAGAACACGAGGCAAGTCCTCCGGGACGCTTCCGAGGCGCTCATTGCCGCCGAGGATTTCGATCGCGTGGCGAACGTGCGATACCCAGTTCGTGTCAGCGCTCCCGGTCGAGGCTTCAGGCACGCCAATCTTCATGAACGACGATTCGAGCCAATCGAGCGTTCTGAGATCAGGGTCTTGATGGTCCATCAGGATCGGCGCGGCCCAATACCAGTTGCGGTCCACATCAGCTCCCGGGTCACCGAATCTTGAACTCAGCTCTCCCGTTTGCGGCTGGAGGTTTCGGGCGATGCGATCGAGTAGAGCGTCAAGATTGGGCACACTGTCAAACTGCTCGTCCCTGAGCGATACTCTCGCCAAGGCAACCGATGGGTAGATGAGCCCAAGGACCGGCATACCCTCATTGCCACGCTGGCTGACTGAGAAACGAAGGAGACCGGACATTGTTTCCCGCGCTTCCGTCGAGTTCTCCATGGTGGGGTCATTCGTTGTGAAGATGTCTCTCTCCGCAAGATAGCTTGTCAGACCGGAGATTACTTTGGGAACTACCGTCCAATTGGAGAAGATCAGGCGCTTCGTCCCGCCGTACTCCTCTCGGTCGAACGGTCGCTCGAGTCTGTAGTACGGAATGCTAGGGGGGATCCAGAGGTGCCGCCAACTTCCCTCCAGCCTGGAGGCGAAGTGCCTCAGACGCGCATTGCGAAGAGGGATCTCACCATAGCGCCGGACTGCGCTTGTGGAGATGAGAGTCTTGCCAGCGCGTTCAGGGTGTAAGCTTCTCGGAAGCCCGTGCACGTCCTCCACTTCCCTGATTGTCTTCTTGAGTTCGTAGTGCTGGTCCATAAAGCTGACCAGATACGGAGCAGACTTCCAGTACTCGACGAGACCGCCGGTGTTGAGATCCCGAACGATCGCGGCGAGTCTCAGATAGTCTTCGATCTCCGAACGGTCAAGGACGAGCGCGTCCGAGTGATCGTGCTCCGAGCTCATGTTGTCGCGGAATGACTCTGTGGAGTTCCGCTCTGTCCGTGCGATTATCCTTGATAGCTCTGATTGGAGTCTTGCCGCGGCTTCCGAAACCTTGCTCGCGGCACTACCTCCATGGCGTCCGACTTCATAGAGGCTCGACCGATAGTCGTTGATCAGCTGTTTGAGACCATCGGTGCGTTCAGCATCCCTGTTCAGGAAGGAAGCTGTTCTCACGAAGTCCTCGTAATGATTCTCGTCCTCGAGGTATGTGGTATACATCTTGTACGGGGTGGCAGAGAGGAGAAGTGTTTTGACCTCGCTGTGCTGGTCGGAGTAGGTGAACAGCTTGTGTGCCAGCTCACCAGCCATCGAGTCGGTAGTCAGAAGGTCACGGAAACGTTGGAACTCATCGAGAATGACCAGATCGGGTTCAAGAGCCTCCAGGCATACCTCTGCCAGAATCTCTCGCAGCCGACCGACGACTTCGGCTCGTTCAATGGCGAGTTCTTCCGGGATGTGCTTGATGTGCACGAAGCGTGTGGCCAGCGCGTCGAATCGACGTTGGAGGTCCTTCGCTCCAGGATCTTGGAGTCGCTCGACGAACGTACCTGCGATGGGGCTTTGGGCTATGGTTTCACCGTACTTCTCTTCAAGCCGCCCGATGGTGGACTCGAATCGAACTGTTGTCCCAACCCAGCCTTGGAAGACCTTCCGTGGAGCCCGCCCCGATAACTCCCACGGCTCTCTCAGAAGCAGGTAGAGCAGTGCTCGCTCATCTGATATGCCCATGCTCGACTTCAAGTCGAAAGAAGTCCCTGGAGTGAAGGAGACGAAGTTCAGCTTGTCGTGAAGGGAGTCCAGGTGCAGAGGGAGTAACGTAATTCGCGAGGCGTGCGAGAAGTCATCTTTGCCGGTGACGTTGAGCCGGTTGATATTCTGGTTCGCGAGTTCTGCATTGGAGCAGATATAGATGATATCGATGCGGCCCACACGGTCCCAGAGGTAGTCGATGGCCTTTGCGACGATTCCCCGCGCAACAAGCGTCTTGCCGAGGCCCACTTCGTCGGCAACAAGGAATCGCCCCGTCGTGTCCGGGGCGTGGTACAGGCGGTAGAACGCGTGCTCGACGGTGTCTCGCTGGAACGGCTTCAGACCGGCAAGCACAGACTCTGTCTTGGGCCGTTCGGGGGCGTTCACTGGGCTCCCTCCTGCCTGAACCCTGCCACGGCTTTCCAGATATTCAAGAAATTCCGTGGAAGAATGTCATCGATCACGTCGTCGCGCTTCAGCTCTTCCATGAGGTCCGTGATTCGATCCAGTTTCTCGGGGTCTCTATCGAGCGACTCGAGCATAGTCTCCAGAAGCGTTCCACCTCCTGCCTCACCAAACGCTCTAGCCGGGAGATCTGAGGTACTGTCAGGGTCGCCCATGAGCCAGGAAGCGCTGGTCCAGTCGCGGAGGATGAGCATCAACAGGCGGAGGAAACCTGCGGTGTCCTTGATGAGGATTCGCAAGTATCGCTCGAGCCGGTCGTCAGGGGCACCCCGTAGCGGCAAGCGCACTACGAAGCAAGCAGCCTTGGTCACACTGCCGCTACTTGCCACGACCCGAAACGCGATGAACGGAGTAATCGCCTCGAGTGAGTGGGTCCCAAAGCGCACGATCGCTTCGGTCCCTTCCGCTATCGTCACCGCTTGCGCCTCGAGCAGAGTGACCGGCCATGTTGCGACAGCGTCGACATTGTCCGGCAACTGTCCGACAGCACCGGCCAGGGTTAGCTCAAACCCGGCCTCGTTCACGTTCGCTTCGACGTGGACGACAAGTTGAGCTTCTGCGATTCGCCGCTTGGTCTCCGCTATGCTTTGTTCGCATGCGATGGCCTCCTCATCGGCGTGCTCGGAGTCCGAGTGGTGATAGTCACCGAGCAAGTCTGCGAACGTGGTCTGCCCGTCATTCGACTCAAGAAGTGCGTCGATACCCACCTTTGACTTCGGTCCGATCAGCTCTACAAGCAACTCATGGTTTGCCCTGAACGCTGCGTCCGTAGCATTGGCTGACCCGGTAAACACGTGCGCCAATCGGCCTGCCTCGGCCATGAACAGTTTCGCGTGAAGGCCGGACAGGATTGCTGCGTTCGTCTCGACATCGCTGTCAGATTCGGCAACGGGTTCGGGCGTTGCCTCATCCACCATGACAAACACCCTCGAAAAGCGCTCGATTGTGGCGGCGGGTAGCTTCTGAAGTTCTTCTGTGCGTGAGATCAGCGTGGTATCCGACCGACCGGAGGAGAGACGATCCAGTGCGCTGGCTGTCACGAACGGCGAGCAGACCAGAAGCCTCCCGTTGATCTCCTCCACCGGGGACGCGGCACGGCGACTCGTCGGGAAGTCCCAGAAACGATACTCGTTGAAGGGTTCAGGAACGTCGAATGGGGTCCGACGGATCTCGTCGGCCACAACAGATAGTGCTCGGTCTCGGTGTTCGGTGAGTCTCCGAGTGGAGACAGACGGCAACGTTGTGAGAATGTGCGATAGGGCTTGGTTTCGCGAGTACCCGCGAGTGCGGCCTTCGTTGCACTCCCCTTCAAGGACGAGCAACGTGTCCCATGATCGATCAAAGGTGAGGTTCCGGGACGGGACAATGACTCGATAGCGAACCTGCCCCCGGCCCGTAAACCGCAGTATCCATAGCTTCGTGTGGAATACGCCTTGGTCAGGCAGTACTGGATACACGCAGTCTTCGAGGTAGGCGAATAGTAGTTCTCGTCGCCTGGGTAGATGGATCTCCGCGGCCTGGCCGAACACAGTGATTCGGTCGCCCAGCCTCCGTATAGACTCGAGCAACGTGAGTGGGTTCCGCTCGGCCACCGTATCAGGATCGTCCCAAGATAAAAAAGTGAACGCCAGTGGGGCGGTGAGTAGTGCGAGCAGGTCGAGCGAGTACGTTGTCGCGATGGCGGTATCCAGAGCGAAACCTTCGGGCGGTCGCAGAGAGTCGACGAGGAGGTGGCGCGCGTGAGGATCAAGCACGTGTTACGTCCTGGGTCTGTACGATGTCTGTAATGATCTGACGCACGGTACTCCACCGATAGTCGAGTTGCTGGCTCCCCGACGCCCCGCCCCAGAGCTCGAGCGCGGGTCGGCTCTTCAAACGTGCACCGGAACCTTTCATTTGGTGTTCGCGTCGGGCAATCAGGGATTGGGCCGCTTCGGACATGCTCAAACGTTTCGGTGTTCCGCTGCCAACAAGATCGAACCAACGGTTCACGAACGCACGTGTCACCGCTTGCACCCGTGCTTCTGTCCCTGCAATGAGACTCCAGAAGTCCGTGCGATCCCAATCACGGTAGAATGGACCGGACTCTACAGTTTCGGCCCAGGACTCAATCGCGTCGCGATACGCATCGACGAGTCGATCTCCATCCGTATCGCGCGCTGTCAGCCTCGATAGCTCCTGCGCGAGCATGAGATTGTAGACGAGATACGCTCCATGGAAGACCTCTGAGAAGACACGCGCGTGGTGAAGCTGCCGCTGAAGGGGAAGCGACACGCTCTTCGCTTCCGGATGAAACCATGGAAACGGAGCTGCGGCATCATCAGTGTGATGGAGCGCCACAAGGTGGGCAAGGAGCGTTCGCGGATGAGAGCCCAGTACGCGATCACGAAGGTAGCTTCCCTCTTCCACCGAAAGGTCGATCTCCTGAGACTCTGGAAAGCCTTCTGGAAGATCAGGAAGGCCGGCGTGCCAGTTCGCTCCCGCTGCGACTGGCACACTGTCTTCACTTCCGTGAGCCACCGGCGTGCCGTTCACTGCCAGGGATTGATGGTAGAGGTCTTGATAGCCTTCGAAGGCACGGATTCGCCACGACCGCAGTCCCGCCCAGTAGATCGTGGATGGGAGTCGTTGCAGCTTCGCCCCAGCCTCTCGACCGATGATACCTATGGTGCTATCTGAGTTCGCCCGAAGCGACTCGATCGTTTGAACTTCAATCTGTCGGGCTCTGGACGCGATCTCAGCATTCGTCTTCTGCTTTCCGTGGAGCCATTGCTCAACTCTCAGGTAGGTCCAAGGCACAAGGAGGAAGTACTTAGCTCGGGTCTGAATCGTCGACGTTCCAGGGAAGAGCATGTCCGAAATGGCATCGCGAATCGTCCCAATCCCCAGCTCGTCTCGGGTAGTACGCTCGCGGAAGAGGCTGATCGTGTCGAGCATCTGTCTGCGCTGCGAGTCTGAGTAGTCGAGCCATCCGAACACTGACGCCATTCTCGGTCCTACTCCACCCGAAAAACCTTCATCACCTCATCCCCGAGGTGATTGATCACTTTCACCGCGATCCTCCCGGACGACGGCTTCGCAAACGGCCGCGACGTATCGCTATACAAGCTATCCCATGCCTCCTGGTCGATCTCGCTCTTGAGCGTGGTCTTCAACGACTTGTACGGATCAC
>CAYTGY010000113.1:0-9450 GCA_964437265.1 uncultured Spirochaetaceae bacterium
AGGTTGACGCGGATGTCAACATCGCCATCCTGGATTCCTGTGCTTCAGGCGCGTTCACCCGACTCAAGGGCGGAGCCTTCATTCAACCGTTCCTTCCAGACGACGGATCGGAGATGAGCGGACATGCGTTTCTCACATCCAGCAGCGCGGATGAGGCCAGTCAAGAATCAGACAGTATTGGATCATCGTTCTTTACCCACTTTCTGGCATCCGGGCTTCGTGGAGCGGCAGACTCAGACCGTGACGGGATGGTTACGCTCGATGAAGCGTACGCGCACGCGAGAGATGAGACGCTGGGGCGAACGGCGGCCACCTTTGCAGGACCACAGCACGCCTCGTTTGACTTCAAGCTCTCCGGCACCGGAAGCCTTGTCCTGACAAATCTCCAGACCGTAGATTCAGCGGTGCTTTTTGACGGATCTGTTTCCGGCCGGCTCTTTGTGCACAGGTCCGACGGACCGCTGGTGGCGGAGCTCCACAAGTCCGCCGGGGCGCCGGTCACCGTGGCGTTGCCCTCCAATAGTTACGTTGTAACGTTGAAAGGTGACACGCGCGACTACCAACACCAGGTTGATCTGGTCTCAGGCGGGACAACCGCGGTGCGCCAGACGGACTTTCGTATTGTGTTGCTCGAGCGCAATCGCATTCGCGGCGACGGAGAGCCTTCCGTGCAACCGTTATCCGTCTCTCTCCTGCCAGGCTTAGACATCGCGGGAACGGATGCAGACATCACCAACTTCGCGTTTGGCCTGCTGATGGCGCACGCGTATCGCGTTGAAGGCGGCATGGCGGCAAGCATCATCAACGTTGCCCGTGAGGACGTGATGGGTGTGCAGTTCGCCGGAGTCGGCAACCACGTCGCCGGCGACATAACCGGCTACCAGGCCTGCGGCGTGTACAATGTCGTAGCGGGGGATGCGTACGCCGCACAGTCGGCCGGGGTCTTTAACCAGGTCAACGGCGTCGGGCATATCTTCCAGACGGCCGGCGTCTACAACGTGGCGACCGGAGGGTTCAACGGTCTGCAGGCCGCAGGCGTGTTCAACACGACTTCAGGGGCGCTGAACGGTGTTCAGGTGGCCGGGGTCTACAACCAGGCCGGGCCGGTCCGCGGGGCGCAGCTGAGTCTGGTGAACATCGCCGGGAACGTGAACGGGGCCCAGGTTGGACTGGTCAACATCGGGAAGACGGTGAATGGTACGCAGATCGGCCTGGTGAATATCTCAGAAGAGCTCTACGGCGTACCTATTGGCATTGTCAATATTGTTGAACGCGGAATAGACGACGTCAGCTTCTGGTGGAATGAGAACGATCGCGCGTGGGTTGGGGTTCAAAACGGCAGCAACATCTTCTACACGCTGGTGTATGGTGGATTGGACACTGCGGACAAAGCATGGCAGGAGCTCGGCGGCCTGAGTGTAGGGGCGGGCGTTGGCCTACGGCTGTCCTTCAGGCCGTTCTTTGTGGATGCGGATGTGAGCTACAGCCGCGTTTCCAGCGGAGACACCATGGAATCGCGTTTTCTGAGCCTCTTCGCCCCCACGCAGGGCGCCGCATTCCCCTCCGCGCGCGTCCTTGGCGGCTTTGCCTTTGGTGACGGGCTGGGGTGGTTTGTTGGCGCTTCATTCGACATCCGGACCGCGTACAGTCTGGATGCCATGGGCTACTTCAACGTCCTCTCTGACGGCATGGCCTTCGAGAGCACGGCCACGGGTGCGATTGTGTATCCCCGGTTCTTCACCGGATTCAAGCTATAGCCGGGTCCGCAAGACAGGATTACGCGTCGGCGTGAAATGACTGCATCACGCCGACGTTCCGGAGCTTCTTCATCGCCTTGTCCTGGATCTGCCGAACTCGCTCTCTGGTGATTCCCAGGTATTGTCCCGTTTCTTCCAGCGTGAAGGGTCCTTCCCCGCCCAAACCAAACCGCAGTTGGATGATCCGCATTTCACGGTCGGAGAGCTGTCTGAGCACCTCATCCAATGTGTCCTGAAGCGTAAGGTGGAACACCGACTCGAATGGCTGAGTGGACTTGCTGTCTTCAATCATGTCCGCCAAACGTGTGGCGTTTTCTTCGTCAATGGTCAGGTCAAGCGAGGTGGTCTCCTGGGTCAGCGACATGATCTCCTCTACTCGCTCCGCGGGAAGGTTGAGGTACGCACTCACCTCAGCGCTGGTGGGATCGCGGCCCAAGTCTTGCGCCAGCTGCTTGGCCACGAAGTAACACTTCTTGATGGTGTTGAGCATATGAACCGGTATCCGGATCACCCGGCCCTTGTCCGCAAGCGCTTTGACTATGGCCTGGCGGATCCACCAGGTCCCGTACGTGGAGAAACGGCATCCGCGTTTGTAGTCAAACCGTTCCACTGCCTCTATCAGACCAATATTCCCCTCATCAATTAGGTCCAGTAAGCCAAGACCGCGGTGCTGGTACTTCTTGGCAATTGCCACCACCAGACGCAGGTTCGCGGTGATCATCCGGTTCTTCTGCAAGCGGAGCGCTTCTTCCAGATATCTCTTCGCCTTCTCGTACTCGCCCTCCGGAAGCGAACCCTCTTCGTAGGCGCCGTCCAGATCCCGGATCTCCGCGCGTAGGTTGCTAATTCGCTCACCTATCTCCTGTTCCTGGTCCCCCGTCAGCAGCGGATAGGCGCTGATCTGCTGGAGATAGTATGACAGCGGGTCAGATTCCTCGTCGTACGAGTACCTCGCCGTCGCACTGCGTTCGGCTACCGCGGTCCCGTGTCTATCACCTCGTTTTTGCCCTTTCATAGCCCACCCTCAAAACATTTAAAGAATTCTAAATCTCTAATAACTGCTTTATTTATACCGTAGGTGGGCGGATCTGTCAACCCCGAGGGGCTAAATTTGGATCAACATATCTATAATCTCGATATACGGTGAAGAAGGCGCGCGCCGACTGGAATGCGGATGAGAACCCGACGCTACCAATCAGCGTCCCGGCGGTCACGTCGTCACCCGCCGCGACCGCGACGTGTGAGCTGCCGCCGTAGACGTAGACGTACCCGCCGGTGCCACGAATCATCACCACTACGCCGAAGCTCGAGTGCGGGACAACCTGAAACACGGTACCGCGAGCAACTGCATGGATGGGATCTCCCTCTTCAGCTACGATTGATATTCCTGGGAACTTGCCGTCGCGTTGCTCGCGCACACCCGGATGCGGCCAATCGTAGGTACGTCCGGCGGCGGAAGAGCCGTGCTGGGTCACCGCTGCGTCCTCGCCTGAGTCCGCCGCACGAGTATCCGCCTCCAATGCGCCTTCCGGGGCCGTCCCGGCGCCGGCCCCGGAAGGAAGGAGAAGCACGTCGCCCGGACGAATGATGCTCTGCTCGGTAAGCCCGTTGACGCGCAGAAGCTCGCGCCATTCGATGTCAAATCGCAGCCCAATTCGGTAGGGGTTGTCTCCGGTCTGTACGGTGTACGTCTGAGGAATCCGAATCTCTTGCCCCACAGAGATCCGCCGGGGATCGGCGATGCCGTTGTACTCCTGCAAGGTCTCCGGGGGAATCCCGTACTGCCGAGAGAGGGCGTACAGCGTCTCTCCCGGCTGTACGCGGTGAATGGTCTCTTGCGCGGGGAGGACCGGAACATCCACAACAAGCGACAGCAGTAGTGCAAGGTATGCCATTGATCGCGCGGGTACTCTCATGCCGCTTTCATTGTCGGCGTGGCGAACTATTAGGTGAAGCTCCCGGGGTGTTGATCGGAGAGTTCGATCTTGAGCTCCTGAATGCGGTGGCGGTGCGTCTTCATCACGGTGAAGAGATAGTCACCAATCCGTACCTGCTCCTCTTCGGCAGGGATATGTCCCAGCGCATCCAATACCAGACCGGCCACGGTGGCGTACCTGCGTCCCCCCGCAAGGGTCCGTCGCTCTTGAGCTACCATGGTCTCCAGCTCCTCCAGCGGCATAGTTCCATCTACCAACCAGGCTGTGTCTGACACTTTTCTGGCGTCAGGTGTTCCCAAGTCCCCGAACACGGCCTCCGCCAGGTCATAGGTTGTCACAATGCCGTCTACGCCGCCGTGCTCACCCATGACCACAAGAAATCCAATGTCTGTACTCCGGATATGCCGCAAGAGGTCCGCGGCGCTGCTGCTCTCCGGAACAAAGTGCGGCTTTGAGACCAACAGTGCAAGCGTGGGCTGCTGGTCCTCAAGTAGTGCCGCGGCGAGCGTGCGCGCGGAGATGATGCCCAGGACCAGATCCGGCTGTCCGTCACAGACCGGGAAGTGCGAATGAGTGTGCGTATTCAGCGTCCGGCGGATCTGTTCGCGGTCCGCGTTCACGTCGATCCATACCACATCCGGCCGCGGGGTCATGATCGCGTCCGCCCGGAGATCGTCAAGGAGAAAGACACCGGAGATCATCCTGGCTTCAGAGCGGGCAAACACTCCCACCTCGGCGCCCTGCCGCACCATCGCCCGCACCTCGTCCTCAGTCACCTCCGAGACTGAATCACCGCCCTGTCTCAGCAGCTTCAGCACAATCCTCGTTGACACGCTCAGCAACCACACAACCGGATACGTCACAATTGAAAGCGCGTGCATCAGTGGAGCGACGCGGGAAGCCACCCCCTCCGGGTTCTTGATGGCAATTCTCTTGGGAACGAGCTCCCCGATCACGAGTGTGAGGTACGTTGTCAGCCCCACCACAATGACCAACGCGACGGTGGGCGCATAAGGAGCAATGGCAGGCACCCGCCTGAGGTGCACCGAAAGGTCCTCCGCGATTGCCGCTCCGCCAAACGCACCGGCTAGAATACCAACCAAGGTGATCCCCACCTGCACGGTGGAGAGAAAACGGTCCGGGCGTCGGCTCAGTTTCAGCGCGACACGAGCACCTGCGTTACCGCGCGTTGCCCGATGTCGCAGTCGTGCTCCTCGCGCGGACACAATTGCGAATTCGCTCATGGACAGAAGTCCATTCAAGAGGATCAACGCCCCAACAATTACGATCTCCATGGTCCGCTCATGCTAGTTGTCATTGTTGAGCCGGTCAAGTCGGCATCAGATGATGTTGATATCCATTCACAAGCGCCTTACTCTTGTTGGTACCAACATCCGCACCCACGGGGGGGTTACATGAAACGAATGGTAGTGGCGGTTCTTGTCTGTGTGATGGTAGGCACCGCATTCGCTGATGTATCTCCGGGCGACCGCGCACCGGAAGTCACCGCTGAGGAATGGATCAACACCGATGGTCCCGTCTCGCTTCGCGACCTCCGGGGAAGCATCGTGGTGGTGGAGTTCTGGGCCACCTGGTGCCCACCATGCCGGCAATCCATACCGGAGCTAAACCGAATGCATTCTCAGTACGAGGACGACGGTGTCGTCTTTGTCAGCCTCACCGACGAGGATCGCCGTGACGCCGGGATCGACCGGTTCATGGAAGAGATGGAGATGGACTACATCGTGGGCACCGGTAGCTCCAGCGGCCGGGAGTACGGGGTAACCGGCATTCCGCACGCGTTTGTCATAGACCGGCAGGGGGTCGTTCTGTGGAACGGGCACCCGCTCGGCGAGCTGGAATCCGCGCTAGTTGATGCAATTGGGGGCACCCTTGCGGTAGTCGCCCCGGACAGTATTGCGGGTCGTCCTGCCTCAGTCGGCCGTTCGCTCAATGGAAGCCTTGCCGGCAGCGATCCTCAGATCGGCGGTAGATACGTTGACGCGTGGGAGCTGACCGTGTCACCGCGCCAGGACGTTGATGTTGTGGTGACCAGCGGCAGCCTGGATACCACACTCAGGGTGGTGGCTCCCAGCGGCCGCGAATGGGAGAACGACGATGCACTGCCCATCTACGCGATCGACAACAGCACCGACTCCGCATTGACCGTCTCATTCGAGTCCGGCGGTACCGCGCGGGTTTACGTCTCCAGCTACGGAAGCGGAGAGACCGGTGCATACAGTTTGCGGATCTCTGATGCCGGTCAGGGACGCGCGGATCTTCCCTCGCTATCCATCCGCTCAGGTGATGAGGTGGAAGGTGAGCTGACGTCCGGCGACTACCGTGCAGGGCGCGGACCGGCGGACGTGTACGTCACCTCCGGGCGTGCGGGCGACGCGGTTCGCATATCAGTGCGCTCTGAGGAATTCGACACCGTCTTGCGGGTAGCCGCCGACAACGGCGACGCATCCAGCAACGATGATCACAGCGCCAACTTCACCTTGCCCGCGAGCACCGATTCCGGTCTCACGTTCCAGTTCTGGGAGGATGGAAACCTCTACATCTTTGTGGAGGCCTACGGTGCAGACGAACGCGGTCGCTATGTCATAGAGCTCGACTGAGCTACTGGTCAGCCCGGATCAACACCTGCGTTTCAGTGAACGTCGCGTACTCGTTGGAGGCGTCTCGTGCGGTGCGGGTCAACACAACCGTGTCCGGTCCTGCAAAGAGGATCGCGTAATCAAGGCTCCGCCCCAGGACGTCTACAACCCGCAAAGCCGTTGGGTCGAGCACTTGCCACAGCTCGGCCTGCGGCCCGTCGTCAGGACCTCCGCGATTGAGCGAGCCGTCTTGATTGAACCGCCAGAGTGCGTCCGGAGTGGTTCGCCCTTCGCTGACGTGTGTCTCCACAACCGCCGTCCTGCCGCCGGCAGTCTTCAACCAGTCAACCGATTGGGCGGCGGTGCGGACCCACACGCCAAGAAGCCGCGCCTCAATAGTGTGGTGTTCCTGACCACAAGCCGCCTGAGCCACTAGAATCCCGAAGATTACCGCAACAATCCTTCTCACACGTTCCTCCGAGCTGAAATATACCACGTTTACGCCGGCTCCGAGGGGCGCTCGATCCTCCGGATTCCTCCGGCATCCACCACAAGGCGAATCTTCTGGTGGCGAGCCCCATCCCCCGTGTCTTCAGAAACAACAAGGTTAAGATGATACACCCGACGCGCCGGCTCCAGCCGAATGCCGTCCTTCTCCGGCACCGGGACCGGTTCTCGCTGTCTGGCCAGGTAGCGAGTTAACCGTTTCACGTCAATGATGGCAATGTCCGCGACGCCTTGAATACGCGTCCAGGCTCTATGCAGGCGCCGGACGTGCAATCGGAAAAGCCTGCTGTACTCAAGCACCGACTCAGGCGCCGTGGCGGTCAGCGCCTGCTCAAACCCGCCACGAGCTCGCGCGCGCCGCACGTCGGGGTCCACCCGCGACGGCGTGCGAAACATTACGCGCTCCTTCACAACGCCAAGCTTCCGATGAAAGCGGGCATCATGGAACACCGTGCGAGTATCGTAGAAGAAACTCCCAACTGTTCGCTGGAAGAGCGAGCGGATACCGTCCTTCATTCGGTCTTTGATCATGTACGCCACCACCAGCACCACAAACACCGTTCCACCAACACTCCCCAGGTGGGCGCGTGTCAGAAACGAGATTCCGGTGGCCACAGCCATTGCCAGTCCCGCCGCGATGGCATAGAGCATATGTTCCACGCGCTTTGCCTGGTTGCCGCGCTGTATCTCAAAAAACAGAACGGAGGAAGCGTAATGCTTCAGCATCTTCACCCGATAGACGTACTCTTCGCGACGTTGCTTGGCGGCATCCGGCTCAAGCGCTGAAACGTAGCCTTCGGTTGCCCTGCGATCAATCTGAGCGCGGATTCGGTGCTGAAGCTCGGCTACGAACGGCTCCTCTCCCCGGTCGGCAGCCTGATAAACGTACCGAGAGAGGTAGTTCTCAATCAGAAGCGACAGACACTCATCCACAAGGTCTATGTGCTCTGCCACGTGCCGTGGCAGGCCCGGCACATCGTGGAGTCCGCGGACTCGTTCCTGAACGTGCTCCATCGCGTCAACAAGCGCAATGAAGCGTTGCGCTGCTCCATTGCTCGGGTTTTCCTCGCTCAACAGGGCAGTGGTCTCATCTCTCAGACTCGTTTTGCACACCGCGGCAAGCAGCTTCAACTCCGCAACCGCATCGCCAATCTCCTGCGCGTTGGACCCGGACAGAATAGTTTCAGCACGAGCAAGCGGTGAGACCGACGAATCTCGCGACACGATCTCCTCTGCCGACAACTGCGGTGTATCAAAGCGTAGATACAGCTTCACATCGTCGAAGAATTCGGCAGGATGCGTGGTGTCCGGTCGAATGTTGAAGCCGTGCGGCAGGAAGAAGGAGAGTCGAGTCCGCGTTTCCAACCGTTGGAGCGTGTCGCCGGAACTCTCCGGAACCAGGTGCCGGAGCTTTATTTCAATCGAGTATCTGTCGCGCCGGCGTAGCTGTAGATCAATCACCGTGCCCCACTCTCATCACTCCCGCGCGATAGACCGTAACGCCGGCCCTCGTCGGCTATCGCAGTGTCGCGGCGGGCGTGTCGATGTCCTCCGCGGACACTACGATATCCGTATTCAGGTCCAGTGCATAGGCCGCAAGCGAGTTGGCAAGGTCTTCGCCCAGCGCATCGTCGGACGCGGTGTCCCGCTCGCCACCGGCAATGTGCACGGCACCATGGTCTGCATCAAACGTCCCGCGAGGCCGTTCATGTGGATCCACGAACACGGTCTGGACGCGTCCCTGAGCGACCGCCGGCAGTACGGCGTGCCAGCCTTGCAGCGTCCCGCCGCTTGAGCGGTACGTGTCCACCGCCGCTGCCCGGCGCGAGGCCACCTCAGTCGCCATTCGCTTCCACCCCAGGTCTATCAACTCGCTGAGCGAGACGGCATGAGGATCTACGTAGTCGCTTGTCTCAAGCATCCCCGCGTAGTGATTGTGCGCTCGATAGTGGCCAACCACCGCCTCCTCTCCCGTTACCACCAGCGGGAGGTGTTCGCGCTCCACGTACCTGGTAACGACCGGCTCAACTGCTTCCACGAATCGGTTGAGGAAGACGTCATGCTCGTCCTTCTGCAGTCCATGGCCATGGTGCCCGGCCGCCCAACCGCCTTGCGAAGCCGCATGGATCTGAACCGACTTCTCGTACTGGTCAAACCGCAGCACGTAGCACAGGTCCTCAGGCAGCTCTTCAAGGTCTACCGCAGCCGCCGAAAACCGCGAGCAGCGATACAGTCCGACCCCACCCAACGATAACGTGAGAAGCGCGTATTCCGCGTTGTTGATTGCAGGCTCAAGCAGCTCAACGATTGAAAACCGGGAGCCCACGGCTACGCTCTCCTGGATGCGGATGGGCAGCGCCAGCACATCATATCCGGTCTCATCCAGAAAGATGCTCATGCTCCTTGTCTGGAGGTCCGCCCGCTCGCGCTCCTCAGCCAACGCAGACAATGGGCCCAGGAGGTCGTCTGCCGCGGCGCCCGACAGACCGTGTTGGGTCAACTTCCGGTGCGCGTTGTTGACGGCGTTTTTGACAATGATGCGGTTCTGTCTGGTTTCTTTTCCCGCTTCCTGGAGGTTCACGTGGATGCTCACGCGCGGATAGCCGCTCCTCCGAACAAGGTCTCGTAGATACTGCACGCTTATGTCAG
>CAYTGY010000114.1:0-9438 GCA_964437265.1 uncultured Spirochaetaceae bacterium
CCCAGGGATCCAAGAGGCATGGCCGACACGAGCGACTTCCGCACCGGTTTCACCATGGAGATCGACGGCAATCTCGTCTCCATCGTCGAGTTCCAGCACGTGAAGCCCGGAAAGGGCGGTGCCTTCGTCCGCACCAAGCTGAAGTACGTCGAGTCGGGGAAGGTGGTCGACAAGACCTTCCGCGCCGGCGAGAAGGTCGAAGAGATCCGGCTGGAGAACCACGAGTACCAGTACCTCTTCAACGACGGCGACATGTACACCTTCATGCACATCGAGACCTTCGAGCAGATCGGCCTGCCGAAGGAAGCCCTCACCGATGCCATTCCGTACCTGAAGGAGAACGACACGGTGACGATGCTCATGCGCGGGGAAAAGCCGATCACCGTGGAGGTCGCCAACCACGTCGAGCTCGAGGTCGCGAGGGCCGATCCCGGCGTGAAGGGCGACACGGCCCAGGGCGGGACGAAGCCGGCCGAGCTGGAGACGGGCCTGGTGGTGCAGGTGCCGCTCTTCGTCGAAGAGGGCGATGTCCTGCGGATCGACACGAGGACGGGCAAATACCTCACGCGTGTCTGAGCCCTCGAGCTGCTTTGGATGTTGCCCCGAGGGCCCGGGTCCGCGATAGTGCGACCCGAGGCCGGGGCCCCGCGGGCCGCCGAAACCGCATCGAGGACGCGCTCCGAGCGCGCGCCGTCAGCCGGGGAGTGGTGATGGAGCTGGACAAGATTCGCGAGCTGGTGCAACTGGTCGAGGACAGCCAGATCCAGGAACTCGAGCTCCTCCGGGTACCCGCAGAGAATCCAGGAGAGCCCCCTGGTCCAGGTGGTAAACGGACTGTAGCCCTGCTGGGTTGATGGACAACGGTAGCTTCCGCTTTGGGTGTTGAAGATGCTCTCATGCACCACACGACCGCGAATGTCGTAGCTGTCGCGTCCGGTGCCGAAGTAGACATTGTAGCGCGCGGTGGCCTCTGCGTGGGCAAGCAACCGGCCAAGTAGCGAAACGTGCTCATCCTGCTCGGCCATGAGCTCGTGGCCCAGCAGATAGCCCAGCGCCAGCACGCGCATGCTGCGGATGGTGTCTGAGAAGAGGCTGTGTGGACCGTTGAAGCTGTGGACAAAGCCCGGCCCGTCAGGCAAGGGCGTCCAACGGGATGCCTGCACCGCAGCCGACGCCTTGAGCGCCAGGCGGTAGAACTCGGCCTCGTAGGCTGAGCTCGCCCCCAGCCGGAGGAGCGTCCCGTAGGTGCTCACATTGTTGAACCCGTGGTCGTGCACGCCGGTGTGGGTCAGGTGCCCGGCCATGCGCTCAAGCGTCTGCGTCCGTCCATACTCGAGCATCGCTATGTCCCCGCCCGACTCCCGCAGGTACTCGTGGATCAACAACGGAATGCCGAACTGAAACCCCTGCGTCCACTCGGTCCAGCCACGGCTGGTGTAGCGACCGGCCTCCGTGTACACCGGCGCGCCGTCACCGGGCTGCCGGCGCTCGCGCAAGAGCGCCACCGACGTGGCCGCGGCCTGAACGGCAGCATCCAGCGCCGGTTCTAGGTCCGTGGGCCTGAGCGTCATATCGATCTGTATCATTCTTGTCTCCTTCGGGTATGGTGGTCGGCTAAAGCCGCTGTACGTGAAACCCGCCGTCAGTGTGGACCACGCTCCCGGTGGCGAAACCAAAGTCGCCGGAGACCAGCGCGCGGACTGTGCGGCCAATGTCCTGTGGGTATCCCCACCGGCGCTGTGGAACCAGGCCGTCGGCCAACAGCGTGTCATACTTGTCCGTAACTCCGGCGGTCATATCGGTCTTGATAATCCCGGGACGCACCTCGAATACATCGATCCCCTCATCCGCGAGCCGGGCGGAGAAGAGCGATGCCGCCATGGCCAGTCCCGCCTTGCTCACGCAGTACTCCCCGCGGTTGACGCTCGCAGTAACCGCACTGATAGAGGTCACAAAGACGATGGACCGGCGGGAGGCGGCGCCGGCCTGACTGTTCTCCTCCACCCACCGCCGTGCAACCATCTGCGTGAGCGCGTACGGCCCCTCCAGATTCACGGCCAGAAGCTCGCGGAGGCTCTCCTCGGATGCGTGGAGGATATCGTTGCGCTCGCGGGGAGCAATGCCGGCGTTGTTGACCAGCACGTCCAGCCTGCCGAAGTGCTCATACACCTGTTCCACCAGGCGCCCACGATCTTCGCTCACACCAATGTCCGCAGCAAAGGCGTTTGATCCGGGACAGCGTGAGACGGTCTCGCATGCCGCTTCATGGTTTCCGCGGTAGTGCACGGCCACCGCGTAGCCGGCGGCCGCCAGCTCAATCGCGATACCCCGCCCAATGCCCCGGCTCGCGCCGGTCACCAGCGCAACCGGGACCTCCGGAAGTGTGATGTTGCTCATGTTGTCTCTCCTTGTATCAAGTCACCGGTCTGGTAGACCTCAAACTGCTCCGCCCTACGCTCCAAGATGAGCGAGCGCAGAAGGAACGCGGCTTCGGTGCCCATACGGCCCACATCCATCCGCACGGTGGTAAGCGTGCGCGGCAGCAACCGCCCAACCGGCGACGCATCATAGCCAAGCACGGACACATCATCCGGGATCCGGTAGCCCGCCTCCAGGACCTGGGTGTAGACGGCGACGGCGGTGAGATCATTGACGCACACAAACGCACGGGCGCCGGCGTCCAAGAGCGGCTGAACGCGCACGCTGCCTACATCGTCCCCTTCCTCAACCCAAGGCCCCTGCTCACCCAGCCGGGAACGGCTCAAGCGTTGGAACGCCGTACGCCGCGCGGCACCAACCGGACCGGAGGCCGCCAACCCAACGAAACACCGACGGCGCTCCGGTCGACGGCGGATCAGGTGCTCGAGCAGGAGCCGCATCCCGGTCTGCGGGTCATCCGCCACAAACGCATGATCCGGGCCCGGACGGTTGATCGCGACCAGCGGGATTCCACGCGCTGCCAGCCGGGCCGCCAGTGCGTCACGTGGCGTCACAAAGGCGGCGATACAACCGTCTATGTCCCCAAGCTTCTTGTTATCCAGCGGCTGCGCCTCCTCGCTTGAGACGGCAATGGTATGGATTCGCAGCGGCGCAAAGCCCTCGCCGACGCCCTGGAGAAGCTCCGCCACGTCGTAGAAGAGATGCGTGTGCGGGCGCTCGGCGGTGGGGAGCATCACCAGGATGCTCAAGATCGCGCGGGCGCCGGGCCGGCGTGTGGTTTTTGGCTCGTAGCCCAACCGGGCAGCGGTCTGCAGCACCGCCTCCCTGCTGGTGGAGCCGACCAACGTGGAGTTGTTGAGCACGCGGGATACGGTGCTCACGGAAACACTGGCAGCCTGTGCAATGTCATAGACGGTCACGTGTCCCGACCGCCCGCGACCGGCATGACCGCCGGCGGTACTGACGCTGCCGGTGGCACGACGGGGCTTTTGTTGCATGCAACAAATACTGACACGCCCAACCGGCATTGTCAAGCGACAGGTGATTGCTACAGTTGGGCGAGGATTCGGTTGAGCGTCTGGGCCTCTTTAGACAGCACGGCAGGGTCATCACCAGGGACGAACTCCAGCAGCACCCAGCGATCCTCCTGGGTCTGCGGTAGCTGCTCTAGATATCGCTTCCAGGTCTCTGCCGCGTCAGCGAGCGGATGCGCATCGCTGCGCCCGCCGGGGCCCCAGTTAAAACAGTGGACATTGGCAAGCCAGGGGAGGACGGTCTGCAACCCCGCGACGCATGTCTCCGGGTCCATTCCCACCGGGGGCTGCCATACGGTACCCACGTTTGGATGATTGATCTCCCCAATGAGCGCCCGGGCACTCTCCGCGGTGTCCGTCAACGTGCCGCCGTGAAACTCAAACGCAACGCGGATTCCGCGAGCGGCCGCGGCGTCTCCTGCTTCCCGTGCGGTAGCCACAATCTCCCCGCGAACCTCAGGCGGGCATTCGGCGGAACCGCGCTCACCAGCCCAGATGCGGATCAGCGGCGCGCCGAGCGCGCGCGCGGTGGCGACTACGGATGAGAACCCAGGCCCCTCACCATCGAGCACATCCCGAAACCGGTAGTAGGAGCCATAGGCGGCGCACTCCAAGCCGGCGGCGCGGGTGGCTTCTCCCACCGCGGCTGCGGTATCAAGGTCGCCATGGGGCACATGGAGATCACCGCCCCACTCGATCCCCGACAACTCAGCGGCATGTGCGGCGGTGATAATCTCAGACGGCGTGAGCGACCGAAAGGTGATTGATACTAGACCGGACTTGAGCATATTCAGGGCCTCCTCACAAAGCGGGCTCGCTACACAACGGGCGAGTGCTCCACCCGGTACGCGGCCTCCTGCGCGGCAATACACAGCTCCGCCGCCGTGAATGTGTGTTCCTGAGCCATGGCGTTCTCCGTACCGTTGAGACAGTCAAGGATGAGCGCGCCGAAATACGGGAATCCTACGTTGCCATGAACATTGATGTGGTGCTCGCCGCTACCGTCCACCAGATACACGTGATCGCCAACCTCATCGCGGGCAACGTCCACGTACTTTCGTAGTTCGATGTACCCCTTGGTACCGATGATAATGGTCCGGCCGTCCCCCCAAGTGGAGAGGCCGTCCGGCGTGAACCAGTCCACCCGGAAGTAGTTGGTAGCGCCGTTGTCCGCGATGAGCGTGGCATCCCCAAAGTCTTCCAGCTCCGGGTACTCAGGATGGGCGTAGTTCGCCACCTTTGCGTGTGCCACCGTTGCGTCCCGTGCGCCGGCGAACGCCAGAAACTGCTCCACCTGGTGACTGCCTATGTCAATGAGGATACCGCCATAGTAGCGCTTCCGGAAAAACCACTCAGGCCGCGAAGACGCGCTGAGCCGGTGTGGACCAAGCCCAATCACCTGGAGCACGGTGCCGATTGCACCGTCGTCTATCAGCATTCCCGCGTGGATTGCACTCTCATTCTGAATCCGCTCGCTGTAGCACACCGCCCAGGTGAGTGAGGTTTCTGCAACGATCTCCCGCGCCGCCGTGAGTTGTGCACGAGTGGTGAACGGAGCCTTGTCGCTAAAATAGTGCTTCCCGTGCCCAAGGACTTCTACGCCCAGCGGCCCACGCTCAGAGGGAATGGCCGCGCTTGTCACCATCTTCAGAGCGGGATCCTGCAGAATCTCTTCCTGCTCCGCCACCCGAGCGCCATGACGTTCAGCCAGCTCCGCGGCCTTGTCAGGATTGCGGTCATGGACCATGACAAGGGTCCCGCCGGCATCGATAAGCCCCTGAACCATTCCGTATATATGACCGTGGTCTAGACCGATTGCGGCGAATGGAAACTCGCCCTTCTCCACCACGGGCCGGGCGATCCCCTCCGGGGCATAGTTCATGCCGTCAGCGTGTGCCATCATCTTCTCCTGTACTCTACGTGCTGCCGAAACTGTGGAATACTCACTTCACCTTGACTTCAACGGCGCCGAACATGGCAACTCCGTCGACCTTGATGGTGGGGGCTCCCCGCACACCATCCTGGAGGTTCTTCCCCTCGAAGGCCCCAAAGATACCGGCGCCGGAGAGCCGGACGTTGACCCCGCGCGGAACGATGATGTCGACACCGCCAAAGACTGCCACGGCATGAATGGTCATTCCGCCGGCAGGGATGGCGGCTTCACGGAGGTCGATATCCGATCCGCCGAAGAGCGTGATCGCGTTGAGCTCCTTAGGAGGGTCCCAGACGCCCTTTCGATCGTTGCCGGAAAAGATGGCGATGACTGAGCCTTCCTTGGCCACATCACCGTAGTTCACATCGTAGCCAACCGGCTGTGGCTCGCGCCGCGGGCGTTCGGCGGGCGGCGGGGCACTTCCGGCTACATGCAGGTCAGCGATCAGGGATTGAAGGACCGCTTCGCTCCGCGCGGAGGTGGCAATCTCAACACGCCGCTCAAAGTCCTGCTCATCCAGCTTGTCTGAGGAGTAGTTCTCACTCAGCTTGTCAATCACGTACTCGCGATAGCGCTCGAGCGCGTCGGAGTCGGGTCTGTCACTCATAGGTCGCCATTATATGGGCAAGTGCAGACTCGTTCCAGGGCGCCGCAGCGTTTTCGTTGACACGCCGGACAAAGCGCCCCTACCATGCCACATGGAACCGGCGGTGATTGCCCTGCTCAGCGTTGTGGGCGTGCTGGTACTCGTGCTGGCGACGGTGCTGCTTCGAAGAACGCCCGGTGCGGCCGCCCCGTCGCTGGAGACCCTGCAACGCGGCGTAGAGCACGTCCAGCGCGAGCTCTCGGATCTCACGCGCGTGCTTTCCGTTCCGCGCGAACGGGGAGCGCTGGGAGAGGTCATGCTCGCGGAGCTGCTGCGGAGCTGGCTACCGGCCGGCAGCTACGAGTTGCAACACGGGTTCAGCGGGGGTGAACGAGTTGATGCAGTGGTGCGGCTTGGGAAGCAGCTGGTGTGCATTGACAGTAAGTTCCCGCTGGAAGCGGTCAGACGGTACCTGAACGCCGGCGCAGACCCGCGAGAGCCGCTCCCGGGCGAGCTTCGCAGAACCTTTGCCAAGCACATCGAAGATATTGCGGCGCGCTACATACGCCCGGCTGAGGGCACCATGGGGTTCGCGCTGATGTACGTTCCGGCGGAGGGGGTCTATCACCGCGTATTCGCCGAGCATCCCGAGGAGGTGTTTCGAATGGCGCTCGCAAAGAACGTTGTCCCAGTGAGCCCCAGCACGCTCTTCCTCTATCTGCAAACGGTTGCATACGGCTTGCGCGGCATGCGGCTCAGTGAACGCGTGCAGCAGATCGCAGACGAACTGGCAGAGCTCCACCGGAGCATGGGAACGCTTGGGGAGGCGATGCGTCTCTCCGCATCGCACCTCAGGAACCTCAATCGAGCCTTTGATGACGCCGGGGCTCGATTCGCGGAGGTGGAACGGAGAGCGGAGCGGCTGACTCATGACGATTGACGGGTTTATAGTCCACAGCTTCCTCCAGAACTCCCGCGGGCTCTCACGGCTCTGTCACGTGGGACGAGTTGAGGACGGACGAACCTTCGCCGTAGTGGAAAACCACGAGTCACCACGCTACTTCGTACGCTCCGGCGATGCCGTGCGGGCCACGCAGATGCAGGAGGCACCGGCCGAGCTACAGGAGGCGCCGTTTACCACCATGGACGGTGAGGTAGTCCTGCGTCGACGTTGCCGCACCGCGGCGCAGGCACAGCGGGAGAGCAGCTCGCTGTCTGCGGCCGGAATCCGGCACTATGAGGCGGATCTCCCGCTCCAGGAGGCGTCGCTTCTTGACCGTGGGGTCCGCGGGAGCGTACGAGTCACCGGAGCCGAAGCACCGGGACGCTTTGTGGATCTAGTGTTCGTAGACCCCGCGCTGACACCCGGCGAGTGGGACCCAAAACTCTCCGTGCTTTCCTTTGACATTGAGACCAATCCGGAGACCGAAGAGATCCTCGCTATTGGGATGGCCCCTGAAGACCCATGGTGCGTGCGTGAGCCGGTGGTCATGGTGACCGGGACCGGACAACACGCCGGCCGGGCGGGAGAGATGCCGGCGCCGCGTTTCTTGCCGGACGAGCGCACCCTCCTTGAGCAGTTCGTCCAGCAACTACGCGAGTGGGACCCGGATCTGATCACCGGGTGGAACGTCATAGACTTTGACTTCGCCGTCGTCTTCCGCAGGCTTGCCGCCCACCGAATCGCGGCTGACTTCTCCCGAGCGGCCATGCCGGCGCGGTTTCTGCCGGCCGACCGCGACCGCTCCGGGCGACGGCAGGACGCGGGAGTCTCACTACCCGGCAGGCACGTGGTGGACGGACTCCGGCTCCTGAGATACGGCCCGGAGCGCTTTGACGACCGCCGGCTGGACGCGGTGGCAAAGGCGGTCCTGGGCGCGGGCAAGACGGTGGTGAGCGCCACCAGTCGAGAGAAGATCGACACGCTCCTGTCGCTGTACCGTGATGATCCGATTGCCTTTGCCCACTACTGTCTGACCGACGCGCAACTTGTGCTGCGGATTCTGGACAAGACGGGACTGCTTGCGCTCACCCTCAAACGCGCCGCTCTGACCGGGATTGGAATCTCCAAGGCGTGGACCAGCATCCCCGGATTCGAGTTTCTCTATATTGAGGCGTTGCACAACAGAGGGAAGGTCGCGCCAAGCCTGGGCGTGGATCCGCTTCCCGCCGGCGAAGCGCCCGGCGGTGCAATCCTCACTCCGGTCCCCGGGATTCATCACCATGTACTGCTGTTCGACTTCAAGAGCCTCTATCCGTCGGTGATCAGGACCTTCAATATTGACCCCGCCGGATACCGGGGAAATGAGCCGGGTTACCGGAATGACCGCACGCCGCCGGTCCCCAAAGAGCAGATCGTTGCTCCCAACGGCGCCCGGTTCTCCAGAGAACCGGGGATTCTGCCGGGGCTGATTGACCAGTTCTGGCAAGAACGAGACGGGGCAAAGCAACGGGATGATCCGGTGGCAAGCTACGTCTACAAGATTGTCATGAACTCCTTCTACGGCGTGCTCGGCGCAGCCGGTTGCAGGTTCGCCGGTGCCGCTCTGGCCGGTGCAATCACCAGCTTTGGTCAGTTCGTTCTCCGGTGGAGCCGTGACTGGTTTGCCCAGCGCGGTCTCCGGGTACTCTACGGAGACACCGACTCGCTGTTCATCAATCATCCCGACGGCGATCCGCACGGCGGCGCGCATCTCGCTCAAGAACTGAACCGGGACCTGGCGACGTTTGTCCAGGAACACTTTGCCACCGAGTCACGGCTGGAGCTGGAATATGAGAAGCACTACTCGGCGTTCTACCTGCCTCGCATTCGGAGCACTGGGGCGGCGGTGGAGATACGCGGCCGCGCAAAAGGGTACGCCGGGTTGATTGCGGAAGGACCGCGGAGCGGGTCCCTGGAAATCAAGGGTATGGAGGCGGTCCGCAGCGACTGGACGGAACTGGCAGCGAAGATGCAGCGAGGCCTCCTTGCGCGTGTGCTGTCCGGAGCTCCTCAGCGTGAGGTCGCGGAGTTTGTCGGGAACACCATCGGCCGGCTCACCGACGGCGCGCTTGATGAGCACCTGGTATATGCGAAGCGTCTGCGAAAGGGCGCGCACGGCTACACCAAGAGTCGGCCGCCACATGTCCAGGCGGCGATGCTTCTGCCACCGGAGGAGCGGGAAGGAACCATTCGGTACCTCATCACTACCGTCGGCCCACAACCGGAGAGCCGGCTATCCGCGGCAATCGACTACGGCCATTATGTGGACCACCAGCTTCGTCCCATTGTGGAACCGGTGTGCGACCTGATTGGGCTTGATGCGAGCGACCTGCTGGACCCGGCCGGGCAACTTCGCCTGTTCTAGGGTGCCGGTCCATGCGTATGTTAGGAGTGGCAAGGAGTCCTAACATGCGTAAACGATCGTACGGATCAACCGGAATTGACCTGTCCGTGGTGGGTTTTG